>NZ_JAERJS010000013.1:0-88360 GCF_018257525.1 Tatumella sp. JGM130
ACAGGCGCAGCGTCGAGCCCGATCGCGGTGACGGTTGATACCGCGGCCCCGGCGGCGGCAGGCGATGTAGCGCTGGTCGATGCGAACGGTGACGATCTGAGCGGAAAAACCAGTAACGATGCCACGCCGATCCTGAAAGGGACCGCGGGAGCGGGCGACACCGTGTCTATCTTGGATAACGGTAAACAGATCGGTACGGCGACGGCGGATAGTAACGGTAACTGGAGCAGTAAGCTGCCAACGCTTGCCGACGGGACTCACAGTATCACGACCACCGTGACTGACGGTGTGGGCAATACCAGCAACCCATCGACGGCGGTGAGTACCACTATCGATACTGCCGCGGTACTGGCTGTTGATGACCATGCGGCTCTCGATTACACCACCTATATTGACGAAACTGATAAAGGTACCAGCTCTAAAACCGGGTTTTCACTCCTGGATCTCTCGTTAGGGAATGTTCTTGATGTTTCGCTGGTTAATCCAGCTAGTCAATTACAAATTGATGTAGCAGAAGGTACCACAGAAAACTTCGTGGTCCAGGGCGATGTCGGTGGCCTGGTGGCCTCCTCATTCGATTTATATATCTATAAATATGATGCAACCAGTGGTGAATACCTACAATACGAGAAAGTCAGTAACTGGATCGTTGGTTTACTGGCGGGCGTATCCAAAGATCTGTCACTTTCACTGAGTGAAGGTACCTATCTGTTTATGCTGAACTCCGGTGTGGGCCTCTCGGTTGCGACGGGTTACACCTTGAATATCAAGTCCGATATTCTGGAAACCTACGTATCAAACAGTTCAGAAACCAGTGGTAATCTGATCTCAGGCAGCAGTGACGGGAGTGGTGCCGACACTGCGCCGGCAGGCTCAGTGATCAGCAGCGTCAACGATACCAGTGTGGCAACGTCTGGTTATACCACCATTACAGGGACATACGGAACGCTAAGCATTGATGCTGCCGGTGACTATACCTATACGCTTAATTCTGGCGTTGATGTTGCCGATATTGGTAGCACGGAAACCTTCAGCTATACCCTGATGGGGCCAAATGGCACCACCAGCAGTGCCACACTGACGATTTCGCTGACCGATGCTGATACCGATACCGATACCGATACTGGCACCGTGACGCTACCTGATGTGACGACGGAACTTGATTACGCAACTACCTCAGAAGAGACGGATAAGGGGACCAGCTCCAAAATCAGTGTCGCTTTACTCGATCTCTCGCTGGGGAGTGTGTTGAATACCTCTCTGCTCAATTTGAATAATCAGCTACATCTAAATGTGGCAGATAACACGGTCGAAAATATCACCATTAAGGCAACAATGGCGGGGATTACCGCATCGACCTATGATCTGTACATCTATAAATATGATGATGAAACTGGCAAATATGCACAATATGAAAAGGTATCTGACTGGATCACTGCAGTATTAGGAGGGATATCCTCTCCGTTGTCGCTAGAACTTAGTCAGGGGTCTTACCTATTTATGTTGAATCAGGCAACTGGTATAACTGCGATTACTGGTTACACCCTCAGCATTACGTCTGATATCGTCAACAGTGTCACCTCGGTTGCCACCTCAACCACCGGCAACCTCCTCACTGAAACCAGTAGTAGTGAGGGGAGCGATACAGTGCCAAGTGGTACCTTGGTCACGAAAGTCGGTACTACCGATATCAGTGCCAGCGGCACCACCGAAATTACCGGTGAGTACGGTGTACTGACTATCGATCAACAGGGGGATTACACCTATACCCTGAATGCCGGTCAGACTCCGGACAGTATCGGCTCAGCGGAGACCTTTACCTATACGTTGACCGAGACAGATGGCACCGTGGTTACCAAAACACTGTCTATTAATCTCAACAATAACGCTCTGAAAGCGGTCGATGATCAGGTCAGTCTGGATGTGGCAGCCGCAAGTATCGAAACTGCGTATACCTCAGATACCGCGACCAATAGCTTCAAAGCCAGTACTTCGTCCTCGGTGACCTCGAAAACAGGTGCTGAGTTTACGGTGGATGACAATACAGTTTTAACCAATGCGCATCTGATTATCACACCAACTCAGATCGGTTTAATTACTTCCAGCCTATCACTGGCCTATACCCTGTACGAGGGCAGTGACAGTTCGGGGACGGCTATCACCTCTGGGACGGTGAGCGCAACCACCTCGGCCGTCGATATCGACCTGAGTCAGTATGATCTGGCCAGTGGTGATTATTATGTTCAGATCACAGCGACCTCGGCTGCTACAGGGGGCTTCTCTATCATCGCTCCAACGGTCAGCCTTAGCTATAAAGTTACCGGTACAGAAGTCTCTGTGGACGATATGCAAACGTCATCAGATTCTTCAGTCGTCAGCGGCAACCTGTTCGACGGCTCCGATTCGGACGGTGTGGCGGATGAGTTGCAAACGGTTTATACCAAGCTGACAGTGGCTAACGAGTCTGACAGCAGCGTGACACTGAATCAGTATGACACCGCATCACAAAGCCTGACAGGGCGATATGGCACCCTGACAATTCATGGCGATGGCAGCTACAGCTATACGCTTAATAGCAATATCGATGTCGCGGATATAACGCAGAAGGAGATATTCAGTTATACGCTGACTGCGGAGAATGGCAGTACTACCTCTACAGCCAATCTGACCATTGATTTGCATCCGACAATTTCCGGAACTACCCAAGCCGATACATCCGGAGGTACCGCTTACGACGATACGTTCCACCTAGAAGGCGACGACTCCTCTGTGGTGTATAACGTTTTAAGTAAAGATAATACCGGGGGTAACGGCAGCGACACTTGGGACGATTTCTCAGTAAGTAAGGGCGATCACGTTGATCTGGATGCTCTGCTAATCGGTTGGGATGGTAAAGAAAGCAGTCTGGGTAATTACGTGTCGGTTACCCATACCGACAGCGGTAATACCGTCGTGTCTATCGACCGTGATGGAAGTGGTACTAAGTACCAGTCTACGACATTGATCACGCTTGAAAATGTGAACGCCACGATGGATGAGATCCTTCATCATTCGTCGACTGAAAATCAATCATAACGCTAATAAGGCGGGCAGCCATGCCCGCCTTTTCTGTATTTATCGTAATTACGGAGGTGAGTGTGCTTTTTAGCCCCTCATTTTTTATTCATTCTGACGTACAGGTATTCAAGAGCAATGCTACTTCTTAATTCACCTATTGCACTGCGTATACTCCCGCTGGCTATACTGGCATCCGGCGTTGTGTTATCTGAGGCGGCTATCGCGGACAGCATAACAAGTGCAGGTGATATCAGTACTCAAAGCCTGAGTGATCAGCAATCCCTTCCGGACTTGAGTAACACAGTGACTCAGCTGATTACCCTTCCCCCCTCTGGCCTGACAGACATGAATTATGCTGTATTACAGGCTGAGCAATGGCATCCAGCGATAGGCCAGGCGGTGGGTAAACTGTTCCAGCAAGCGTCAAAAGTGGACGAGGCAAAGTCCAAGTATTATCCGCAGGTGAGTGCCGGAGTGAACAATGGCTATTCAAACAGCTATGTTAATGCCGGGTATTCACCCTCTTTAGACGTCTCGGTTTCTCAAATGTTGTATGACTTCGGTAAGGTATCCAGCTCTGTACGCTCAGCCAATGCGGGCTTGGCCCAGCAACAGGCAAACGTTATGGTCAGTATTGACCAAGTTGCTCACGATACAGCATCGGCGCTGGTCCAGGTTCAGGGTTACCAAAAACTGGTCGTCATTGCACAGCAACAGCTCGATGCACTGAATCACATTGGGTCTTTGATCCAGCAACGTAATACTGCGGGCGCCAGCTCTCTGTCTGACGTCGTTCAGACCAACACCCGTATAGAAGGGGCTAAAGCAACCCTGATGCAATATCAGTCAGCGCTTCAACGTTGGAAAGCCACATTAGCGACCGATATGGGAACCGGCCCCGTTGGACAAGTGGCAGATACCCTCCCACCGGCCCTAATGAATGCTTGTGCGGTTCAGCAAATTAACTATCGCGTGATCCCTTCAGTACTGGCGGCTTATGCACAAAAAAATCAGGCTCAAGCCGATCTGGATAATGCCAATGCACAGATGAGACCTACGCTCTCTCTTGAGCCACAGGTCACACATTATCTGAATAATAACTACTCAGATAGCCGTGAGCTGGATAAAACACAGTATTCCGCCTTTATTAAACTGCAAATGCCCCTTTATCAAGGAGGAGGGCTGACAGCCAGCCGCGATGCTGCAATACAAACCCTTGAGTCAGCTCGGGCGGCTATCCGTCTTGCCGAGCTTGAAGCCCGTCAAAAACTGACTGAGTCGCAGGAGCAAGCACAGAATCTTTATCAGACCTTAGATGTTCAGGCCCGGCAACAACGCCTCGGTGAAAAAACCCGTGACTTATATGAAGCACAATATCTGCAACTTGGTACGCGTCCTTTACTCGATCTATTGAACGTCGAACAAGAGATTTATCAGGCCAAATTTACCCAAGAACAAACACAAGCACAGTTACATTCACTTCAATTAGATTGCCTTTTTAGTACCGGACAAATACGAAATGCTTTTGCATTGAATAATAGAAAAATACAGGGAGTTGAAATAAGGCCATGAGTCATCAAATATTTATTGATAACGAAAGCAAAGTCCTGGCTTGGGTGGAGACACTGTCCCTGATCGCCAAACAATATCGTTTAAGTTTTTCTCATGGTGCTATGCAGTCCCAAGCAGCATGGCTGACGGGAAAATATCTTCCCGAAGTCCTCAGCCACCTTAGTCGGCAGGCGGGATTACATTACCGCATCTTAACTGATACCCCGGAAAGTCTCTCCTCGCGCCGACTTCCACTAGTTGTCGTCTTCAAACAAGGTGAAATCGGGATTATCGAAAGCTTTGACGGAGAAGAAAATGTTTCCCTGAGGTTGATTCAGGATAACGGTTTAAGCACCTCGGTTTCGTTGGCGGGATTACTCGATGAGGCGGAATGTCTAGTGGCTTTACGGCCGTCAGCCCCCGCTCGGGATATACGCACAGAGCGCTATCTGGCAAAGTTTCGTCCCGACTGGCTGCGTAAGATTGCCCTACAGGATCTCCGGCCCTATGGCTACGTCATGCTGGCATCGCTGGCAATCAATATCCTGTCATTGGCAGGGATCCTCTTCTCCATGCAGGTATATGATAGGGTCATCCCTGCTCAATCTTACCCGACCTTATATGTGTTGTTTGGCGGAGTACTGATTGCAGCCGTATTTGGCTTCCTACTGAAAATCGTTCGTAGTCATGTAATGGACATCTTAGGTAAGCGTGCCGATATGCGGGTTTCTGACCGAGTATTTGGCCATGCACTACGTTTACGCTATTCCGCTATTCCCCGTTCAACAGGCAGTTTTATTGCTCAAGTACGTGAGTTGGAGCAGCTGCGCGAAATGGTCACGTCGACTACCGTTTCCGCTATCGTCGACCTCCCCTTCTTTATTTTATTCTTTTTAGTGCTTACCGTTGTCTCCCCATATCTGTGTTGGATAGCGCCCGTCGCGGCGATATTAATGATAGTGCCTGGTTTATTCATGCAGAAAAAACTGGCCAAACAAGCACGCAAAAATGTTCATGAAGCCACTCTGCGAAATGCTATTTTGGTAGAAAGTCTGCAAGGGATACAGGACATCAAACTGATGCAGGCTGAGAGCCATTTTCTCCAACAATGGAACAGCTATATCCAAGTCACCGCAGAATCAGGCGCCCAAACCCGTCAGATCACTCATGGTCTGCTGAGCTGGGGAACAACCCTGCAAAATCTGGTTTACGCTTTAGTGGTGGTGATTGGCGCACCACTTGTTATCAGTGGCGACATTACGACCGGTGCCATGGTAGCGGCCTCCTTACTCTCTTCAAGAATGATTGCCCCGATGACTGCTCTGTGCGGAGTGCTGGCTCGCTGGCAACAGGTTAAAGCCGCCAAAGCTGGTCTAGATAACCTTATGCAACTGCCGGTAGAAAACAGTCGGGAAGAAACAAAGGTCCATACGCCGGTATTACATGGTGAATATTCCTTTACTCAAGCCACGTTCCGCTATGCAGAGCAGCAAGGTCCTGTACCGCTCACCATCAATAAACTCCACATTAATGCTGGCGAGAAGATCGCGCTGCTGGGTCGTAATGGTGCAGGGAAATCGACATTTTTGCAGACTTTAGTCGGCAATGTTGATCTCGTATCCGGTGAATTACGGGTCGATAGCCTCAGTTTGCCCCATATCGATATTGATGATATTCGCCGTAATACTGGCCTGCTGACTCAGGATGCCAGAATGTTCCACGGGACGCTCCGCGAAAACTTAGTTTTAGGTCGACCACAGGCTTCTGATAAAGATATTTTTGAGATCCTCGAAGTTTGTGCTGTCGCCGACTTTGTCAAAACACTTCCTCTGGGACTCGAACATCCGATTATGGAAGGGGGCAGTGGCCTATCAGGCGGCCAGCGCCAAGCCATATTATTGGCCAGAACCTTACTCAGGGATCCAAATATTGTTCTGCTTGATGAGCCCACTGCTTCACTGGATGAACATACTGAAAAAGAATTTATTGAACGTTTTTCCCGTTGGATCGGCAGCCGAACATTAATTATTGCAACACATCGCGCCGCGATCCTGTCCCTGGTAGACAGAGTTCTGGTACTGAAAGACGGGCAATTAACAATGGACACACCAAAGGCCAACCTTCTGAACAAAAATGCCAGGGAAAAGCAGAATGACACTCAATAATCAGAAATCGCCAACCGAACATGAGCATTTTGATCCGGCATGCCTGCTCGATGACTCGGGGGTAACCCATCATCACCTCAATGGCTCGACACGTATTATTATCGTGCTTTTTGCACTGCTTCTCGTGTTCATTATCTGGGCGTGTTTTGCCAAACTTGACGAAGTCTCTACCGGTACAGGAAAAGTGATACCCAGCCTTCATGAGCAAGTCCTACAGTCGCTGGATGGCGGCATTCTGGCCGAGCTTTATGTACGGGAAGGTATGCAAGTAAAGGCTAATCAGATCGTTGCACGGCTCGACCCAACAATCAGTGAATCCAATGTCGGCGAAAGCTCCGCTAAATATAGGGCTGCACTGGCAGAAAGCGCTCGATTACATGCAGAAGTAAACAACACGCCACTGGTATTTCCCTCGTCACTCTCTCAATGGCCGGATTTGATTAATGCGGAAACCTTGCTCTACCACAGTCGTAGAGATCAACTGAATGAGTCCGAGAAAGAGATGAACCAATCTATTGGTTTAGTCCAACGTGAACTCGGAATTACCGAAGGATTGGTAAAAAGTGGTGCAGCAAGTATTGTTGATGTCTTGCGTTTACAACGCCAGTTATCAGACCTAGCTCTGAAACTGACTGACCTAAAAACACAATATTATGTGGATGCCCGTCAGCAGATGGCTAAGGCAGATGCCGACGTACAGTCTCTTGCCGAAGTTATTAAAGGTCGGGCCGATACGCTTGATCGCTTAACCATTAAATCCCCTGTACGTGGAGTGGTAAAAAGTATCAAAGTCACTACCATCGGTGGCGTTATCCCTCCCAATGGTGAGTTGATGCAAATTGTACCTATGGATGACCGTTTATTAATTGAAGCCAGATTATCGCCCAGAGATATTGCCTTTATTCACCCCGGCCAATCTGCAATGGTAAAAATTACCGCCTATGACTACTCAATTTATGGTGGCCTACCTGGTAAAGTTGAAAGTATCTCACCGGATACCATACAGGACGAAGCTAAGCCTGAGATTTATTATTACCGTGTGTACATTCGGACTGAACATGACTTCCTGACAAATAAAGCAGGGCAACATTTTTCAATTGTACCTGGCATGATCTCAACCGTTGATATCAAAACAGGCCAGAAGACAGTCATGCAATATCTGATTAAGCCTTTCAATAAAATGAAAGAGGCTCTGAGAGAGCGTTAGTATCTATTCACAGACCATCCTGATAAGGATGGTCTGTGAATCAATTATTTATGTGTGACGCTTGCTGATAACGTGAAATTTCCCCTTCAGACGTGACTCATACAACGGCCAGCCAGCCGTCATCCAGACAACTACCTCAAAAGGCGAAAGTAGCGTCAGAAGCTGTTCCCAGGTTGCCAGCGTACGCATAAAACAACCAACGCTGGCGTGACTCAGAGCCGACGTAGACCCACTGTTCGGTTGTATCCGCGAGGTTACTGACTGTGGCCTGCGTTTTTTAAGTGCCGTAAAATCGTGTTGAGGCCAACGCCCATAATGCGCGCACTGGCCCGACGTACAACGCCATTCATGGCCATATCAATGATTCTTTAGTGTGAACCGGGCTGAGAGGCGGTATAAGTTAACTGGAGTTGCCATGTTTTACGACAGTGAGAGCAGATATAGCGCTGATGTCCGGCAGTGCTTTTACCGTTACGCACCACACCTTTAGTCGCTGAGCAGGCGGGACAACGCGCAGAAATGGAATCCACAGAAGTACCACTAAAATACCATCATACATTACATCAATAAGTTGGCAGCATTACCCCCTCTGACATTAAAAAACAGTCCGGAAAATACCAGTAATACAGCGGCCAGTGCGATCCATGCGCCGGGGGTTACCCGCAGGGCTGTGTCATCTTTATCCGGCTTTTGCCGGGGAGTAGTGTTGTGGTTCATCATTATTCTCTTTGTTATTTAATTAAGTAAATTCCCTGATGCCGGAAGCTAAATACTCTGTATTGCCTGTCCGCAATCCGGAGTATTAGCAGGTTTTATGCCAGCAATAAAATTACCGGTAACGCAGGGGCCGAAAAATATCCACAGAGGGTTATCTGCAGGGATATAACACTGCACCCGGAGCGGAGCTGATAATATTTTATTCTATATCCGGTAAATAACCGGCACTGTATTGGTGCGCTGGTGCTATTTTGGTGCAATAGATAAGATTATTTCGGATTAGTGATGCCGGTTATTTCATTAAATTACCGGAAAGGTTTATAAAAACAGAAACAGTATTTTATGAGTTATAGCATTACTTTTAGTCAGGCGTGACTGCCGGACCGTTGTTTTATGAAAAACCGATAAATTATTGAGATGGCACGGCGATTGGGGGGGAATCTGTCGTGCGGCCGGGATGAGCCGCGGGTCAGCAAATTCCGTATCATGGTATCTGAAGCGGCACCTACGCCGCTCACGGATAAAAGCCGTGCGGTCAGTCCGGTGACGGGGCCTGGTGGTCGGATTCCAGTGCCCGTGCACCCTCTGACAGACAGCGTGTCAGCATCATATGCAGTGAGGAACGCCGGTTAGCGTGTCGCATGACAATAATCAGTTCACGGTAAAAGGTGGCTGCCTGTAACGGGATCACCCGTACTTTTGCGTGTCGCTTCAGCCACTGGCCGGAAAGAGGCACCAGTGCAATCCCGAGCCGGTTTTCGACCATCCGGACAATGGCTTCTATTTCGTCAAGTTCGAGGATTTGCCGTGGTTCGATGCGCTGTTCGCGTAAAAACTGACTCACCAGCCGGCCACCGAATGAGGTCCGGTCGTAACGGACAAATGGCTGCTCACGCAGCAGGGCTCTGGCGTCATCGCCGGTGACATCTTGCGGGACGATTAACACATAAGGCTCACGTAACAGCGTCTCGCTCCATAATTCTTTGGCCAGACTGAAGGACGGTTTGATGGTAATCGCCAGGTCGACATCGCCGGTTTCGACCATTGATAACAGATTAAAAGAGACCCCGGGCACCAGCCGGGTTTCAAGGTGCGGGGCCAGTTGCTGAATACCGACCAGCACTTCGGGCAATAACCCGGACTGGATGGTCGAAATCGCCCCTATTTTCACCACTCCACGGTATTCACTGACGTTATTCGGCTGTGACATGCGGGCAAAAATACTGAGTATTTCTTCTGCCATTGGCAGTACACGGTTACCGGCGGCGCTCAGCATGACACTGCGCCCGGAGCGGTCAAATAAACGGATGCCGAGTGCATTTTCCAGGATACGCATCTGGGCGCTGACCGCGGATTGTGTCAGGCCGATACGCTGTCCTGCGGCGGCGAACGTTCCGTACTGAGTGACGGCAACAAAGGTTTTGAGTTCTCTTAACATCAGTGGTGCCACTCATTAAAATTATTGTTGATTGAAACGCATAATATTCGCTTTTCATCAAAAAATATATCAATAAGAATGCAATCTCACCCTCAGAAAAACAGAGCAGTCGGAGAGTATCGTTATGGTATTAAGTCCGTTTCACCTGGCAATTCCGGTTTATGATTTACCTGCCGCCCGTCGTTTTTATGGCGAGATTTTTGGTCTGGCTGAAGGCCGTTCCAGTGAGCAGTGGGTTGATTTCGATTTTTATGGTCATCAGCTGGTGATCCATGAACATCCGCGGACAGCGACACAGCAATCAGCCCATACCAATCCGGTCGATGGCCATGATGTCCCGGTACCACATTTCGGGATTGTCCTGAGCTGGGAGGAATGGGAAAGTCTGGCGGCACGGCTGCGTGATTTCAACACCCAATTTGTGATTGAACCTTATGTCCGTTTTAAAGGCCAGGTGGGTGAGCAGGCGACCATGTTCCTGCTGGATCCTTGTGGTAATGCCCTGGAATTCAAAGCATTTAAAGATATGTCCCGGCTGTTTGCCAAATAATAATCACCGGTCAGTGGGTGCCTGCCGGGGCGCGGTCCCCGGTATTTTTGTGGAGTTTATATGTCGTATTCTGCGCTGCGCTGGCGCTGTGACCCGTCAGGAGAAGACTGCCTGATCGTTACCCTGGATGTAGCGGACGCCCCCTGGCGGCTGACCAGCCAGCTGGCCGACTGGTTAACGTCTCAGTCACTGACCGGGGTCATTGATATTGTACCTGGGGTAACAACCCTCGGGATCTACTACCAGCCGGGGGTGTTATGGTCGCTGGATAGCCAGCTTTCTCCGTACAGCCAGATGTATAACCGGCTGGAAAACTTACTGAACAGCTGGCAGCCAGCCAGCCAGCATCATCCCCGTGAAGTCGTGATCCCTGTCTGTTATCACCCTGAGTTTGCACCTGATTTACAGGAGATCGCCGAACACTGCCGATTAACGCCTCAGCAGGTGATCGCGCGCCATCAGGCGGTTACTGTCGATGTGATGATGCTGGGATTCTTACCGGGCCATCCTTACCTGGGGCTCCTCGATCCCTGTTTTTCGATGCCGCGTAAGTCTGCTCCGCGCCTGAGTGTGCAGCAGGGGGCGATTGGCATCGCTAACCGGCAAAGTGTTATTTATCCGCAACAGAGTCCCGGCGGCTGGAATCTGATTGGCCGTACGCCCCTGTCCATGTTCAGCACCCATCGTCCGGAGCCCTGCCTGTTACAGGCGGGTGACAGAGTGCGTTTTTCTGCTATCAGCCGTCAACAGTTTACGAAACTGCAACAGGAGTCTCAGCGTGGCGATTGAAATTTTACACCCTGGCCTGGCGACGGCATTGCATGACAGTGGCCGGTATGGCTGGCAGCATTTCGGTGTACCGATCTCCGGAGCGATGGATCTTTTTTCTCACCAGCTGGCGAACCGGCTGGCGGGGAACAGTGATGATCCTGCGACTCTGGAAATGACGTTACAGGGTGCCAGACTGCATTTTTTACGTCGGGCGGTGATTGTCCTGACCGGCGCTGATCTGTCACCTATGCTGGACGGTGAACCGGTGGAAATGTTGCGCCCCTTAACGGTTCCTGCCGGTGCGGTACTGAGTTTTGGTGCCCGCCGGCGGGGTGCCCGTTGTTATCTGGCGATAAAAGGCGGCTTCGCCGCGCCGGAAATCATGGGCAGTCAGAGTACCTGTTCCGGTAGTGCCTTTGGTGGTTATGGCGGACGTTACCTGAAAAAAGGTGATCGGCTGGCGTTCCGCTGGCCGTTACATAATATCAGCCGGTCACTGGCCCCTTTTGGTCTGCCGGATATTTTTCCTCAGCCATTACAGGTCCTGCGCTTTATCCCGGGGAAACACTGGGATCGGTTAACCGGGGAAGCAAAACAGCGTTTCACCGATAGCGTATTTACGGTCAGCCCGTATTCTGACCGGATGGGCTATCGTTTACAGGGGGAAGCGCTGACCCTGAGCCAGCCGGCGGATATTTACTCCGAAGCCGTCAGCCGCGGTACGGTACAGTTACCTGCCGACGGGTTGCCGATTATTCTGCTGGCCGATAGTCAGACCACCGGCGGATATCCGAAGATTGCGCATATTGCGACGATGGATCTGCCTTACTTAGCACAGGCATTGCCCGGCGCCCAGTTTTGCTTCCGGCAGATTTCTCTGCATACGGCACAGCAACTGGCTTATCAGCGTCAGCAGTGGCTGGAAAAAATTCCCTGCGGCTGAAAATAACCATTGCACCAGCTGAGTGAGCCCGGATCATTTTGGTGAAAACATCCGGGCGATTAATTTCTCCCTGCGGTTTACTGCCGCGTCTTTTATTTTTACCCCGTCGCTGAATCACTCTTTTTCGCTCTGTCATTGAGAATAAATATTATTCACCGGTCTGACTCTGTATTTATTTTTATACGGGCGGATGACTGACGAATAATTTCTATCAATGGCAGAACTGGTCCCGGAGTTGCTTGTTACCTGCTCACTATAAAAAAGAATGCCGCTGTATTCGGCAGGCCTGTTAATACATTCACCTGTGAGGCAACACCACCATGTCCTATGAAACTGAACCGGAATTTACGCTGGCGTCAGTACGCCAGAATAATCAGGATCGTCATTTGTTAGCCCGGCGAGCCGCGGTGGCTGCAATGACCGGTACCGCGATTGAATATTACGAATTTGGTATTTATGGTTTTATGGCATCAGTAATCGGACCGTTATTTTTTCCGGGGGCCAGTCCTGCGGCTGCATTATTATCAGTACTGGCCGTTTTTGGCAGTGCTTTTCTTATCCGGCCACTGGGGGGGATTCTGCTTGGCCGGATAGGCGATAAACTGGGACGCAGGAAAATATTATTACTGACGGTTCTTGGCATGGGGGGATCGACCGCTGCCATCGGTTTGCTGCCGGATGCGGCCAGTGCCGGAATTCTGGCACCGGTGCTACTGGTTATATTACGCCTGGCCCAGGGCTTCTTCGCCGGGGCTGAGATTGTCGGTGCCGCAGCCTTTGTCGCTGAGTCAGCGCCCACCGGTAAACGCGGATTTTACGGTGCTTTTACCCCGGTCGGGGTGGCTCTCGGGGGCGCACTGGCAGCTTTTATCTGTGGTTGTATGCTGCAGTTTGTCGACGCCGGGCAGTTACATCGCTGGGGCTGGCGGATCCCTTTTCTGCTGACTATTCTGCTGGTGATCCTGTCGGCAGTGATGCGCCACCAGGTGGAAGAAACACCGGCATTTAAAGCGTTCAGTCGGGGTAAAAAGCCGATACCTGTCCCGTTTTTCACCATGCTCCGCGAACACCGTTCAGCATTGCTGCGGGTGATTGTGCTGACATTCGGTCAGAATGCCGGTTACTGGATAGGTGTTGTCTTTATGAATATTTATCTGACCACCTGGCTTGGCTATAACAAACAGCAGGTCTTCTGGATGATGGCCGTGATCAGCCTGGCAATGGCGGCGATGATGCCATTCTGGGGCGGGTTGTCGGACAAACTGGGGCGCAGCAAAGTGCTGAAAACCGGATTTATCGGCTATGTGGTGCTGGTGCTGCCGATGATGTCACTGATGGATCACCATAATTACTGGCTGGCCTGTGTGGCGATGTTTATCGCCAGCCTGCCGATGCCGATTGTGCAGTCGGTCGGGTATCCGACCTATGCTGAACAGTTCCCGACGGCGGTGCGCTACAGTGGTATGGCGCTGAGTATTAACCTGGGTGCCATTCTTGGCGGCGGTCTTACCCCTTATCTGGTGACTGCGTTAATCGAAAAAACCGGCTGGCTATATATGCCGGGGATTGTTATGGCCTGTGCGGCGTTACCCGGCCTGTGGGTGCTGTTACGGATGCGTGATACTCACCGGCAGGAACTGCCGAAATGATCCCCGCATCTGGCAATATCGCCGTAAACCAGCGGCGGCCGGTGACGGGTCACCGCCACGTTACACCTCCGGCCGTACTTATCCTGTAAAACGCCGTCTTTTGCAGTGTCCCTCAGGCCCGGCCAGAGTGTAGCAGGGAAGTCAGCAGACTTCCCTGTCACGGTTTATTTCTCCGGACGGTAGCTCAGATTCACCGGGTCATCGGGCAGTTTAGTAAAATGCGTCGCAATATAGTGATAATCTGCGGTCGGGTTCAGGCTGGCAAATTGCTGCGGATAGAACCAGTGGGCGAGGGTTTCGACACCGATAATATTCCACGGGTGATTATAAAAATGGTGATAAATACCGCCGACGTGGCCTTCGCTGACTGCCGGAATATTGGCGACGGCAGTACGATGCAACAGGGCATCAAAACTGGCTTGAATGGCCGGTACACTGGTGTTGTAGCCAAACGGCAATACCGGATTACCCGGTGCACCCCGCCTGGAACCGGTCATCAGATACCAGTCCGGGCGCATGGTGATAATCTGTTCCGGGTTGATAAATCCGGAAGCGCCGGTCAGTAATTCTGAACCGATATTAATTCCGCCGGCTGCAGCCACCAGCTCACCCCAGCCAGCCTTACCATGGGTAAAGCAGCAGTTATCAGAGTTACCGGCAATCGGCTCAATAAATACCGATGGCTTTTTCTGTTGTTTGCTGACGACCTGGTTAATCTGATCCAGCCGGCGGGTATAGAAGTCAGTGTATGCTTTAGCATTCTGCTCTTTGTTCAGTACTTTCCCCAGCAGTGTGATACTTGGCACCGTGTCCTGCATCGGGTGCAGTTCATAGTCGAGGAATATCACCGGAATATGTAATTCGCGGAAACGTTTCAGAACGCCGGTTTGCTCCAGCGCCGGTTTCGCCCGTAACTGAGCGACCAGCAGATCGGGGTGGGTGGAAAGGACAGTTTCCGGGTTCACATTCCCCTGATCTGATAATCCCATATCAGGAATTCTGGCAGCGTCCGGCCAGGTCTTACTCAGCACTGCCCATTCCTGACTGTCCTGCTTTTTGATCAGGTTGTTCCAGGTCACCACCCGGGCAAACGGATTATCGCGGTCCAGCAGTGCCAGCGCCATAATATCGCGGCCGTCCTGCAGAATAATGCGTTCGGGTTCATGGTTAATCACCACCGTCCGGTTATCCATATCTTTGACAGTCAGAGGATAATCCGTCGCCAGGGCTGCCAGCGGAGATAAGCATAAAGCGGCAGCCAGGCAATGACGTGCATAACGGGATAAACCCTGAAAACGTTGCTTCGCGTACTTCATCGGGGGATTCCTGAGTATTTTATGACCAATAACCGGTGGGTTGCGCGGGGCATCACTACCGGACCTGAATATGAATACGAATTGATATCATAATTACTATTAACCTTAAAGCGCAGCAGTTATAGAGTAAAACTGTTACCGGGCGTGACTGTGATGGTCAGAGCATCTGACAATCCGCGACAGAGAAGGGGGACGCGGCGGGCAGACTTATCTCATCAATGTTTACGTTGTGTAAATTGTTTAGCGTTGAATTCGCTTGTTTTCAGGGTATCATTCGGAATGATTATTATTATATTTTGTCACCGGGGAAGAATGGCTTACTGAAAGCCATTTTTATTATGTGCACTGCCGGGAAAGTTATCGTCCGGGGCCGGCGGCTGGCAAACACTGCAATCAGTTTTCAGAACGCGGAAGTATTATTTATGAGTACTGTAACAGAACCTGTGACCCGCCAGACCGGCGGTATCGGGGCAGAGTATCGAAAAATTATCCGTAAACGGGTGTTATTACTGCTGGTGTTGTTTATCGCTATCTGCGCGAGTGTCATTCTTGATTTTACTATCGGTCCTGCCCGTCTGGATCTCAGCACCTTACTGACAGCATTGATTGATCCCTCGTCGGTCGATGATGCTACCCGGGTGATTGTCTGGGACATCCGTTTACCTTTTACCCTGATGGCAGTTGTGGTCGGTTTTGCCCTCGGTATGGCCGGCAGCGAAATGCAGACTATCCTGAATAACCCGTTAGCCAGCCCGTTTACCTTAGGCGTGTCTTCGGCAGCCTCTTTCGGTGCGGCCCTGGCCCTGGTACTGGGGGTTGGTATCCCGTGGATCCCCGGCCAGTGGCTGGTGACGGGTAATGCCTTTATTTTTGCCATTCTTACCGCGTTTATCCTCAATCTGGTGAGTCGCCGCACGGTAAATACCCGCACCACGGTGGTGTTGTTCGGTATTGCACTGGTGTTTACCTTTAATGCGCTGGTCGCCATGATGCAGTTTATTGCCAGTGAAGATACCCTGCAGTCGCTGGTTTTCTGGACCATGGGCAGCCTGGGTCGTGCTTCATGGCCAAAACTGGGTATTCTGGCGGCCGCAATTGTGATTTTACTTCCCTGGGCCATGAGAAGTGCCTGGCAGCTGACGGCATTGCGGCTGGGTGAAGACCGGGCGGCAAGTTTCGGGATTGATGTGGCCCGGTTACGGATGACGTCGCTGCTGCGTATTAGTCTGGCATCTGCACTGGCGGTGGCGTTTGTCGGACCGATTGGTTTTATCGGTCTGGTGGCACCGCATATTGCACGGCAACTGGTCGGGGAAGATCACCGCTTCTATCTGCCCGCCAGCGGTCTGATTGGCGCGCTGGTATTATCGCTGGCCTCCGTGGTTTCAAAAAATATTGAACAGGGAGTCATAATCCCGATTGGTATTATTACTTCACTGGTCGGAGTTCCTTTCTTTATTGTGATCATTCTGCGTCACCGGGGGAATTTGTAATGGATTCCCTGAATATTAAACAGCTGACCACCGGTTATCGTCGTCATCCGGTGATTGAGCAAATGACCCTCGAACAGATTCCGCGCGGTAAAGTGACGGTGTTACTGGGGCCTAACGGTTGCGGCAAATCGACACTGTTGCGTGCGCTGGCCGGGCTGAACCGGGCACAGGGTGAAATCTGGCTGGATAATAAGAATCTTAACCAGATGTCACTGGCGGAAAGGGGGGATAAAGTGGTCTACCTGCCACAGAGTCTGCCTTCCGGGGTGCATTTGCAGGTGCTGGAATCGATACTGGTGGCCGCCAGGGCGACAGGTCAGCAGGGGGCTGATTTTACGCCCGAACGTATTATGCAACTGCTCGATGAAGTCGGGATCGGTGCTCTGGCTCTGCGGTTTATGGATGAGTTATCCGGCGGGCAGAAGCAGATGGTCGGGCTGGCCCAGTCGCTGGTACGTAATCCCTCGTTACTGTTACTTGATGAGCCACTCAGTGCGCTGGATCTGAACTATCAGTACCATGTGATGAGCCTGGTATCACGTGAAACCCGGTTACGGAATATGGTGACCGTGGTGGTGTTGCATGACATTAATATCGCATTACGTCACAGTGATCATGTTGTCATGATGAAAGAGGGACGGATTGTGGCAAGCGGTGCACCGTCAGAGGTTATTACCCCGCAAAGCCTGGCCGAAGTCTATGGTGTTCGTGGTCGTATCGAACTCTGTTCACAGGGTGTACCTCAGGTACATATCGATGGTCTGGTCAGCGGCGAACTCTGACCTGCCTGACAGCGGATAACCGCAGGTTATCCGCTGTATCTGTTCCGTGACGTTCTCCGCAATCCCGCTTTTGTATCACTCCACGCTGTTCTGGCATATAAGTTGCTTTCTGTTCCCGATAAAAATAATCGCGGAGACTGCTATAAGTGTATATACCCGCGGAATGACGGGCGTAGCGGACGGCCAGTGAAAAATGGAAACCGCCTGAGGCTTAGCGGTTGCCGGTCTGTAACTGGCGTAAGGCGGTAATATCTGCCGGGGTGGTGCGGCAGCAACCGCCGATCAGTTTTGCGCCTGCTTCCAGCCATGCCGGTAAATATTCAGCCAGAGTGGCGTCGCTTTCACCGTGGCCGTGCCAGCATTTACTGACAGCATCGTAATCCTCTCCGGAGTTGGGATAGACCACCAGCGGCAGAGGCGTCAGTGAATGTAAATAACGTAACGCATCAGTGGTCTGCGCCAGCGTAATACAGTTAATCCCTGTCGCGAAAATCTGCGGATAACACTCAATAAACGCGATCACTTCACTCAGAGGGGTACCATCGCTCAGATGCTGAGCATCGCGCAGGGTGAATGAAAACCAGGCTTTCGCCCGCGGGAATTCGGTTAACAGCTCTGCCAGAGCCCGAATCTCTTCAAAGGATGGCAGGGTTTCACAGGCCAGCAGATCGGCGCCGGCCTCGAGAAGGGCTGCCATACGCGGGCGGTGAAACGTCTGATATTGCTCAGGGGTCAGGTGGTAATCGCCACGGTATTCTGACCCGTCAGCCAGCCAGGCACCGTAAGGGCCGACAGATCCGGCAATCAGCAACGGACCAGTATCCGGATGTTGTGACAGGAAACGATGGCGGGCGTTGGCCGCCAGGGTAACACTCAGACGCATCAGAGCCTGTGCATCTGCGGCAGAAATTCCGCGTGCCGCAAAGCCGGGAAGGCTGGCCTGATAGCTGGCGGTAATCGCACACTGTGCTCCGGCCTGATAGTAATCGTAATGGACCTGTTCAATCAGCTGAGGGTTTTCGGTCAGTAACTTTGCTGACCACAGGCTGTCGGCCAGCTGGCAGCCCCGGTTTTCCAGTTCAGTTGCCATCGCCCCGTCAATCAGTAAAAAAGGCAGCCCGTTGCTGAGCAGTGATAGCGGATTATTTTGCGGCATAGTGCTTCTCCCCTGATGGCTGGATGGTGCGCATCTTCATTTTGCGGGTAATAAAATAGGCCAGGTAGCATAACGCGACAAACGGGATACCGCACCATAAGGCGATGCGCTGATCAGGGTCGAATGCCAGCCCGGCACAGGCCACCAGGCAGAGTACAAACCCCAGTACCGGCACCAGCGGGTAGCAGGGGGCCCGGTACAGCAGCTCTTCCGGGGATTTACCCTGCTGTAAATGGCGACGGCGGAACATGAAATGGGAGGCACAGATACTCAGCCACACCGCGACTACTGCAAAACCAGAGATTGCCGACAGAGCGACAAACACGGTGTCAGGCGCGATCACACTGGAGGCCAGCGCCAGTATTCCGCCCAGCATACTGACGGACAGGGCGGTCAGGGGGACGCCGCGTTTGGTCAGCCGGGTAAAACAGCGCGGCAGGGTATTCTGGTTCGCCAGTGACCACAGCATTCTGCCAGATGCATAAAGTCCTGAGTTTGCGGCAGACAGAATAGCCGTCAGGATCACCAGATTAAAGAAACCGGCGGCATAAGGGATACCGACTTTTTCAAACACCAGGACGAACGGGCTCTTCTCGACCCCGGCTTGTTGCATCGGGATTAACGCGGCCAGCACAAAGACGGTACCGACAAAGAAAATAATCAGTCGTGCGACTGTGGTACGAATAGCGATAGGGATCACTTTATGGGGATTTTCGGTTTCTCCGGCAGCAATGCCAATCAGCTCGGTACCGGAAAAGGCGAAGTTAACCGCGACCATCGTCATCAGAATCGGCACGCCGCCATGAGGGAACCAGCCCTGTGAAGTGATATTGTGCAGACCGGGAGCCGGAGTACCATCGTGCATTGGCAGCACCCCCGTCATGGCCGCAGCGCCAAGTATCAGGAACAGGATAATGGTAAACACTTTGATCAGTGAGAACCAGAATTCACCTTCGGCAAAAAAGCGGGTTGAAACAACGTTCAGCCCGAAGATAAGGACGCAGAAGATCAGACACCACAACCAGACCGGAGTTTGCGGAAACCAGAATTGCATACAGAATCCGGCCGCAGTAAAGCTGGAGCCGAGGGCCACCGTCCAGGTCAGCCAGTAAAGCCAGGCCACCGTATATCCGGTGGCGGGGCCGAGATAGCGGCTGGCATAGACATGGAATGCGCCGGTTTCCGGCATAGCCACGGATAATTCACCAAGACACTGCATTACCAGCCAGACAACCAGTGCGCCAATCAGATAGGCTAACAGGGTACCCGCGGCTCCGGTGGAAGCGATAATGTAACCGGTATTAAAGAATAACCCGGTACCGATAACCCCGCCCAGTGACAGCATCACCAGGTGACGGGACTTCATGGTGCGCTTCAGTGGCGCATTCTCAGAGTGATCCTGCATATAACCTTCTAAACGTATAGACATCCAAAAAAGCTGAGTCAGTGTTTATACCGGGAATAACCGGGAAATGCAAAAGTTGTGAGCCACTGAGCCTGGCTAATCTGTTTTTGTGGTCAGTCAGTACTGTTTTTTCCCGGTTACTTGTTTCATAAACAGGATGAAATTTTTTAAGGCGTGGTGATAGCGACGGCGTTGCCAGGCCAGTGTCAGGGTGGTAGTAGCTTGTTGATCTTTCAGCCGGCAGTAGCCGATGCCCGGGGTGAGTATCGATCGCTGGGTTTCCGGTACTACCGTAATCCCCATACCCATGGCAACCAGGCCACAGGCGACAGAGACGTCACGGGCAGGGATCACGGAATGCGGGGTAAATCCTGCCCGGCGGCAGGCTTCTATCACCGACCAGCCAAGGCCCACCCCCGGCGGGTCCTGTTGCAGCAGAAAGGTTTCATCGGCCAGGGATTCCAGCGACAAAGCGGGATGTTTTAACAGCCGGTGTCCGGCCGGCAGTACGGCAATCAGGGGCCGGGTGACGATATCCAGATAATTCAGCCCCGGAACCTGCGGGAAAGGAGAGCGGATAAAAGCGGCATCCAGCTGGTCATTCAGTAAGCGTACTATTTGCTGGTCGACACAATGTTCTTCAATGTGAATACCGATGGCTGGCTGCTGTTGCCGGTAATGATTAATCAGGGTGGATAACGCCGGGTCGAGAATCGAGCTGCCGACATAGCCGAGAGTTAACTGTCCCCGTACCCCCTGTTTCAGTACCCGTACAGTATCACGGAACCGGGCGAAATGGCTGAGGGCCAGCCGGGCCTGTGGCAGGAGTTGCCGGCCTTCAGGGGTCAGCGCGACGTGTCGCCGGTCACGTGTAAATAGCGCTAATCCGGTTTCCTGTTCGAGGGCCTTAATATGCTGGCTGAGAGCTGGCTGGGCGATATTAAGCCGGCTGGCAGCTTTAGCAAAATGCAGCTCTTCAGACAACAGCACAAAGGCGTGCAGATGGCGGTATTCCATAGGGCTCTCCGCGAAATCCTGATAACGATAGCTTATTAAACACAGGGTGATTGTGATTAGACAATAATCAGCAGAATTCAGACACTGGTCGGGTATAAAGTCGGCGCAGACCTGCTGGTAATGCACATGCCGGGTCACAGCAATAAAGACCTGAGACGTTTGCCGTCGATTTCCCCCGATGCCAACCGTCTGAGAGGCTTACCATGACAGATACCCCGAAAAAAGTAACGGATTTACGCAGTGCCATTGAATTGCTCAGCCGCTTTGATGATGAACTGATTTACACGGACGAACCGGTTGACCCGGTGGCTGAGCTATCCGGAGTGTACCGCTATGTTGGTGCTCACGGTACTGTACAACGGCCAACCCGCATTGGCCCCGCGATGATGTTCAATAAGGTTAAAGGTTATCAGGATATGCGGGTACTGATTGGCCTGCTGTCTTCACGCCAGCGGGTCGCACGGTTATTCGGAACTGTGCCGGAAAAACTGGCGTTTATGCTGAAAGATGCGGTGTCGACACCGATTCCGCCCAGAGTGATTGCCGGGCAGCCAGCGGAATGTCAGCAGGTCGTCCATCTGGCGACGGATCCCGGTTTTGATATCCTGAAGATTCTGCCGGCACCGACCAATACCCCGCAGGATGCCGGTCCGTATTTTACGCTGGGTATGTGTTATGCGGCTGATCCGGAAACGGGGGCCCATGATGTCACTATTCACCGTTTATGTGTGCAGAGCAAAGACGAAATTTCAATGTATTTTGTGCCGGGTCGCCATCTGGATGTCTTTCGCCAGAAAGCGGAAGCGGCGGGGAAACCGTTACCGATTTCCGTCAGCATCGGGGTCGACCCGGCCATTGAAATCGGCGCCTGTTTTGAACCGCCAGCCACCCCGCTGGGGTTTGATGAACTCTCGATTGCCGGCAGCCTGCGCCAACAACCTGTCGAACTGACGCGTTGTCTCTCGGTTGATGCCCTGGCCATCGCTAATGCCGAAGTGGTTATTGAAGGAGAGTTACTCCCCGGGGTCCGGGTGCAGGAAGATCAGAATACCCGCACAGGTAAAGCGATGCCGGAATTTCCGGGCTATACCGGTGCTGCTCAGACTGCGGTGCCGGTGATAAAAGTCAAAGCAATTACCCACCGAAAACATCCGATTCTGCAAACCTGTATTGGCCCGAGTGATGAACATACCAATATGGCGGGGATCCCCACCGAAGCCAGTATTTTACAGCTGGTGGAACGTGCTTTACCCGGTTTTGTGTTGAATGTGCACTGTCCGTCGCCGGGCACCGGTAAATACCTGGCGGTGTTGCAGGTAAAAAAACGGACATCAGCAGATGAAGGACGGCAGCGGCAGGCAGCTCTGCTGGCGTTTGCGGCCTTCTCAGAACTGAAACATGTCATGCTGGTGGATGAGGATGTCGATATTTTCGACCTGAGTGATGTGATGTGGGCAATGACCACCCGTTACCAGGGAGATATCAGTACGGTTTTTATCCCGGGTGTGCGTTGTCATCCGTTAGACCCTTCTTCTGATCCGGCATTCAGTCCGTCCATCCGTAGTCAGGGGATTGCCTGTAAAACGATTTTTGACTGTACGGTGCCTTACGATCTGAAAGCCGGTTTCCAGCGCAGTGTGTTTATGGAAGTGGATGTGAGTCGTTTTATCCCGGGGTTTACCCCGCAATAATCCGCCGGACAGAATGAAGGGCGGAATATTGGCGCTTACCGGCCCCGTGAACAGGTCTGCCGGTGACCGCCTGTTATGCTTTCCCTTACCGCGCCGCAGGCATGACCGCACAGCGGAATAACGTGTCGTTATCAGAGATGGTGGTTAATTATCATCAGTCCGGTCAGTGGAATGACCGCGCCGCACCCGGGAAAGTCTGTGGCAGTATCTGCAGGGAGTATAAAAATGATTATCGGACCCTATATCAATGGTTCGGCAGTACTGATTGGCGGTATTGCTGGGGCAATATTAAGCCATCGTTTGCCGGAGCGGGTACGCACCAGTATGCCCCTGATTTTCGGGGTGGCTTCCATGTGTATGGGAGTGGTGCTGGTGGTGAAGGTGGTGAATATGCCGGTGATGGTACTGTCGGTGGTCCTCGGTGCGTTACTCGGTGAACTGGTTTGTCTGGAACAGGGGATAGGTAAACTGGGGGCGCAGGCGAGGGGACTGACAGAGCGGCTGGTTCGGCCAAAAAATCATGATTTGCAATCTCAGGATGCCTTCCTGCAACGTTATGTTGCCATTATCGTTTTATTCTGTGCCAGTGGTACCGGCATTTTTGGTGCCATGCATGAGGGAATGACCGGCGATACCAGCATACTGATCGCGAAGTCGTTTCTCGATCTGTTTACTGCCGCGATTTTTGCAACCTCGCTGGGGGTTGCGGTGGCGATGGTGGCGATCCCCCAGCTGGCGATTCAGTTGCTGCTGGCTTACGGGGCAATTTATATTCTGCCGCTGACCACACCGGTAATGCAGGCCGATTTTTCGGCGGTGGGAGGCGTGCTAATGCTGGCGACCGGCTTCCGGATTTGTGGTATTAAGTCATTTCCGGTAGCCAATATGCTGCCGGCATTACTGCTGGCAATGCCGTTTTCATCGGTGTGGGTTGCGGTATTTTAGCCTGTCGGAACATTTTTATTTCGCTATTCTGTCAACTAACAGGCGATCCGGGCGAACAGGCTTGTATAATGCCCGGCTAAATGCACCTAAACAGCCCGCGACCCTAAGCCGGTCAGACAGTGGCAGGAAATAAATACCATGATGCACAATGATGTTTTGCGCAGTGTTCGCTATATGCTCGATCTGCGGGATGAAAAAATGCTGGAAATTCTGATCTCCGGCGGCGCAGAAGTCAGCCTGCAGGAGATGCACAGCTACCTGCAAAAAGAAGACGAACCCGGGTATAAAGCCTGCACCGATAAAATCATGGCCCACTTTCTGAATGGCCTGATCTTTTATCGCCGCGGGCGTGATCCGCGTTTCCCGGCACCGGAAGTAGAAAAACGGGTCACGAATAATGTGATGCTGAAAAAACTGCGGGTAGCTTTTGAACTGAAGACCGAAGACTTACAGCAAATTCTGAAATCCGTTGATTTTGCGATGTCAGAAAATGAGCTGAGTGCATTTTTCCGTAAAGAGGGCCATAAAAACTACCGTGAGTGTGGTGATCAGGTACTGCGTTATATCCTGAAAGGCCTGGCTGAGCGGGTGCGTAAGTCTAAAAAATAATGCGACTACATCCTCGCCTGCAGGACTGCCGGGCGAGGACTGACGTAGCAATCCCGGATTATGGCCGGTCTAAACCCGCTTTTACCGCAGTGCCGAGGGTCGGAGCCAGTGGCAGTCTGCTGTTAAGTGTCAGCTGCCAGGCGTGATATAAATCCGGTTTACCCGACCAGACCACCGACGATGGTTTATTGTCTGAATCCAGTTCGTGCCACCAGCTGCCATTCTGTGTATCAATCAGAAAGTTTGCGATGTAATCCCACAGGGTTCTGTACCAATGCTCATAGGTGGCATCGCCGGTACGTTTTAGCAGGCTGGCTGCGGTGGAACAACTTTCAGCCACCGTCCAGTGCAGCCGGTTAGCCGTGACCGGTTTTTTCTGCCAGTCATGGGTGTAAATGATGCCCGGCTCCCCGTCAGCACACCAGCCGTAGCGGATCCCTGCGTCAAACAGCCCTCTGGCATCGGTCAGCAGCCAGTCGGGGGTGGTTTCATGGTGGCGCAGTAGTGCCGCCTCAAGGTGCAGCAACAGGCGAGCCCATTCACAGGCATGGCCGGGAGTGACCCCGTAAGGGCGGAAATCGTCGGCAGGTTTATCCTGGTTGTAGTCATGCCACTCCTGCCATTGCGCGGTAAAATGTTCTGCCAGCAGATAATCATTGGACCGTGCATGCTGGTGGATAATTTTTGTGACAATCGACAGGGCCCGCTGACGCCATTTGCTGTCGCCGGTAACATCGGCCAGCTGCACAAACATCTCGGTAGCATGCATATTACTGTTACCGCCCCGGTAGGCTTCAGGATCCTGCCACTGCCGGTTAAAACTCTCTTTCAGGCAGCCTTCCTCATCAGACCAGAAACGGTTTTCTATAATATCCGTGGCTTCAGCCAGTAATTTATCGGCGCCTTCAATGTCAGCCAGCGTCGCGCTCAACGCGGCGAGAGTCACAAACACATGCAGATACGCCTGTTTGCGGCCATCGGGTGTCTGCTGCGGAATTCCTGCCAGCCAGCCACCGTATTCGGCATCGCGCAGTTTGCCGAGCAGTGCGCGGATACCCCAGCGGGCCAGTGCGCCTGCCCCGGGCTCCCCCTGTATGCTGGCAATGGCAAAGCAGTGGGTCATCCGTGCCGTCAGCATCGTGTCCGGCTGGCTGTCGTCAGCCAGCTTTCCCTGGTTATCCAGTGCGGCAAAACCGGCATCCGGATGGCGTGCCTGCCGGTAAAAAGACATTAAGCGGCGGCTTTCTTTTTCCAGCCAGTCATGGTGATAAGGTTTATTCAGCCAGCTGTCGGTCAGATGTTTAAATAACATGGTTTACTCCGTTATCAGGGCACCCTGCATCCGCAGGGTCTGCGGCCGCAAGTGATAAAAAGAATCAGGGGCTGCCGGACAGTGTCCGGCAGAAGAAGGCAGAGTTTAGCCGCCGACCATGGTGCCACCGTTAGGGTGCAGTACCTGGCCGCTGATAAATGAAGAGTCCTGGCTTGCCAGGAAGACGTAAACCGGCCCGAGTTCAGAAGGCTGACCGGCACGGCCCATTGGTGTTTCGTGGCCAAAATCTTCCAGCCACCGGGGATTGTAGTGGCCTAAAGTGGCAGGCTGAAGTGGTGTCCATACCGGACCGGGGGCCACGGCATTCACACGGATACCTTTGCTGACAATCTGGTTTGACAGCGCGCGGGTGAAACTGACGATTGCGCCCTTGGTGGCCGTATAATCCAGCAGAATTTCCGGGCCGATATAGGCATTCACCGAGGTGGTATTGATGATAGCGTCGTTTGCTTTCATATGAGGCAGTGCTGCTTTTGTCAGGAAGAATACAGAGTGAATATTCACATCGAAGGTATTCAGCCATTGTTCATCACTGAGCGTCGTCAGGTCTTCGTTCGGATACTGGGTGCCGGCATTATTGACCAGGATATTCAACTGACCAAACTCACTCACGACCCGGGAAATCAGCTGACGGCAATGATCGGCACTACGCAGATCGACCGGATAAATAACACATTTACGGCCTTCCTGCTCTGCCAGTTGCTGTGCCACTTTTGCATCCTGCGCTTCCTCTTCACTGTCGGGCAGATAAGTCAGGGCAATATCTGCGCCTTCACGGGCAAAATGCTGGACCACGGAGCGGCCGATTCCACTGTCACCTCCGGTAACCAGTGCAACTTTTCCTGCCAGTTTATGACTCCCCTGATAATCCTCACGGATAAATGTCGCCGCAGGTTTGAGTTTTTCATCGCTGCCGGGCAGGGTTTGTGACTGTGCATGAATTGTTGTTTTCTGAACCATATTTCCTCCGTTTGAGTTCATCAAACGGGTAAACAACACACTGACTTCGTCCACTCCAGCGAATTTGTTTACCCGTCGCAGGTAACTATCAGAATAATTTAAGTATAGAAATCGACAGCCGGTTGTCGAATCAGCGGCGGTAAGTTACCCGTTGTCTGATGCGGAATGGCTGAGCTGGCGGGTTGTTGGAGGGAGTTTGAAATTATGTTTCAGGATGTTAATTTCGGTGCTGTCCGGGCACAGCGTATGGTCAAACTAACCTGACATTAGCGGTCTGCTGTCGCGGAGACAGGGGAAGATTCTTCACCTGACGGACCTTCCGGATGATCATTTTCTTTCAGGGTAAACAGAATCAACGTTATTCGCAGCAAAGATTTTCACGGCAATAAGGCATGGGAGGCGTTACCGGTCACGATATTCGGGGAAACCGGCGTCAACCCCCACTCGACTGATGAAGCCTGTCAATGGCATATCAATGACGGACAGGAGGTGTTTGCGGTGATGGACGGTATCGTCGATATACACTACAAACGGGACAGACAAAAGAAGGTCATCACCCTGTATGCCGGAGATATCTTTTACGCCAGTGAAGGCACTGAACATGTCGCTTACCCGCAGGGGATAAGTCGTATCTTAGTGACTGAGAAACAGCACTCTATTTAACATAAGCCTTTCTTTGTGCGGATTTCCGGCTGCACATCTGCCGGTCAAAGGGTATACTACGACCCACTTTTTTTATCCGGCCAAATAGCGTGCGAACTCAACATGCAAAAGTTTGATACCAAGACCTTTCAGGGCCTGATCCTGACCTTGCAGGATTACTGGGCGCAACAGGGCTGTACGATTGTTCAGCCACTGGACATGGAAGTAGGTGCAGGCACCTCCCATCCGATGACCTGTCTGCGTGCGCTGGGGCCAGAGCCCGTAGCCAGCGCGTATGTGCAGCCTTCGCGCCGTCCTACCGATGGACGTTATGGCGAAAACCCTAACCGTTTGCAGCATTACTATCAGTTCCAGGTAATGATTAAACCATCGCCGGAGAATATGCAGGAACTGTATCTTGGCTCATTAGAAGCCTTAGGTATTGATCCGCACATCCACGATATCCGTTTTGTTGAAGATAACTGGGAAAACCCGACGCTGGGGGCCTGGGGTCTTGGCTGGGAAGTCTGGCTGAACGGAATGGAAGTCACACAGTTTACCTACTTCCAGCAGGTGGGCGGCATAGAATGTAAGCCAGTGACCGGTGAGATTACCTATGGCCTTGAGCGCCTGGCGATGTATATCCAGGGCGTCGACAGTATTTATGATCTGGTCTGGAGTGATGGCCAGTTCGGTACCACCACATATGGAGATGTGTTCCACCAGAACGAAGTGGAACAATCGACGTATAACTTCGAATACGCGGATGTGCCGTTTTTGTTCAGTTGTTTTGAACAGTACGAGAAAGAAGCGCAGACCTTGCTGGCACTGGAGAAACCACTGCCGCTGCCGGCCTACGAGCGTATTCTGAAAGCTGCTCACAGCTTTAACCTGCTGGATGCGCGTAAAGCTATCTCTGTCACCGAACGTCAGCGCTATATTCTGCGGATCCGTACCCTGACCAAAGCGGTGGCTGAAGCCTATTATGCTTCCCGTGAAGCCCTTGGCTTCCCGATGTGCAATAACAATAAGTAAGAGGCAGCGATGACAGAAAAAACCTTACTGGTGGAAATCGGCACCGAAGAGCTGCCACCGAAAGCATTACGTCAGCTGGCCGAATCTTTTGCCAGCCAGCTGACCAGTGAACTGGACAGCGCAGGGTTATCCCACGGCGCGGTAGAGTGGTTTGCGTCTCCCCGTCGTCTGGCAGTAAAAGTTGCCGCACTCAGTGCCGCCCAGGCCGATCGTGAAGTGGAGAAACGTGGCCCGGCGATCAGTGCGGCATTTGATGCGGAAGGCAAACCGACCAAAGCGGCTGAAGGCTGGGCGCGTGGTAATGGTATTACCGTCGATCAGGCCGGACGTCTGGCAACAGATAAAGGCGAATGGCTGGTTTACCGTGCTGCGGTGAAAGGCGAAACCGCCGCTGCCCTGTTACCGGGGATGGTGGCAGGGGTGCTGAGTAAGCTGCCGGTACCTAAACTGATGCGCTGGGCTGACAGTGATGTACAGTTTGTTCGTCCGGTACATACGGTTACCCTGTTACTGGGTGATGAAGTCATTCCGGCGACGATTCTCGGGATCAGCACTGATCGTATTATCCGTGGTCACCGCTTTATGGGTGAAGCTGAGTTCAGTATTGATCATGCGGATCAGTATCCGCAGATCCTGCTGGAACGGGGTAAAGTGATCGCCGACTATGATGCCCGTAAAGCCGCGATCAAAGCGGCCGCGGAAGCCGCAGCCGAAAAACTGGGCGGACAGGCTGACCTGAATGACAGCCTGCTGGAAGAGGTGACGTCTCTGGTGGAATGGCCAGTCGTGCTGACGGCGACCTTTGAAGAAAAATTCCTTGAAGTCCCGTCAGAAGCGCTGGTTTACACCATGAAAGGTGACCAGAAATATTTCCCGGTGTATAGCCCGCAGGGTAAATTACTGCCGAATTTTATTTTCGTGGCGAATATTGAGTCTGCTGATCCGCAGCAGATTATTTCCGGTAACGAAAAAGTGGTACGCCCGCGTCTGGCCGATGCAGAGTTTTTCTTTAACAGCGACCGTAAACAGCGGCTGGAAGATCAGCTGCCGCGTCTGGAGACGGTACTGTTCCAGAAGCAGCTTGGAACATTACGCGATAAGACCGATCGTATTCAGGTGCTGTCAGGCTGGATTGCCGAAAAAATGGGTGCCGATGTCAGCCATGCGACCCGCGCCGGACTGTTGTCAAAATGCGATTTGATGACCAACATGGTGTTTGAATTTACCGATACGCAGGGCGTGATGGGAATGCATTATGCCCGTCATGATGGCGAAGCCGAAGACGTTGCTGTGGCCCTGAATGAGCAGTATCAGCCACGTTTTTCCGGTGATCAGTTGCCGCAAAGTCCGGTGTCCTGTGCGCTGGCGATTGCAGATAAAATGGATACGCTGGCGGGTATTTTCGGTATCGGGCAGCATCCGAAAGGGGATAAAGACCCGTTTGCGCTGCGTCGTGCGGCACTGGGTGTACTGCGGATTATCGTCGGCAAAAACCTGCCACTGGATCTGCAAACCCTGACAGAAGAAGCGGTACGTCTGTACGGCGATAAACTGACAAATACCGCAGTGGTGGATGAGGTTATCGACTTTATGCTGGGTCGCTTCCGTAGCTGGTATCAGGAAGAAGGTCACAGTATTGATACTCTGCAGGCTGTACTGGCCCGTCGTCCGACGCGTCCCGCAGACTTCGATGCGCGCATGAAAGCAGTATCTCACTTCCGGACACTGGAGCAGTCGGCGGCACTGGCAGCGGCGAATAAACGTGTATCCAATATTCTGGCAAAATCGGATGTTCCGCTGAACGACAGTGTGCAGGCGTCGTTACTGAAAGAGAATGCTGAAATCACCCTCGCGACCTATGTCAGTGCGCTGAGCAGCAAACTGCAACCTTACTTCGCGGAAGGCCGTTATCAGGAAGCACTGATTGAACTGGCTGAACTGCGGGAAGCGGTTGATAATTTCTTCTCAGAAGTAATGGTGAATGCAGAAGAGACAGATATTCGAGTCAACCGTCTGACCTTGCTGGCGAAATTACGTGATCTGTTCCTGCAGGTTGCTGATATTTCTTTACTGCAATAACCGCGAAGATATGATCTGTTAAGCGAGCCAGTGGCTCGCTTTTTTGTTTTCAGGGCCCGGGTTTTCCCTGCCAGCTGCCGCAATGTGTTTAACACCGCTGTCTGTTTCTGTGCTAAAAACCATTAACAATATTTATATCATCAAAAAAATACACGGACCCGTGAGATGAAGACAGGCTCTGCAATTCCCGGCGAGGAGATGACGGTGGCTGCGGGGGTGACTTCCCGCCGCATCTGGACACGGCAGGCAGTACAGGCCGGTACAGTCACCGAAAGCAGCGAAGATTTTCTGGCCGAAGAAGTGCCGGTGGCGCTGGTGTATAACGGAATTTCTCATGTAGTGATGATGGCGACACCACAACATCTGGAAGCTTTTGCCCTGGGTTTCTCTTTGTCAGAAGGGATCATCAGCCAGGCTTCAGAAATCTATGGTATTGAAGTACAGCCTCTGTGTGCAGGTGTTGAGGTGCATATTGAACTTTCAGCGCGGCGTTTTATGGCCCTGAAGGCGCAACGCCGGGCAATGGCAGGCCGGACAGGGTGTGGTGTATGCGGAGTTGAGCAGTTACAGCAAATAGGCAAACCGGTCCCGCCACTGCCTTTTAGCTGGCGGTTTAATTTATCGGCGCTGGATAAAGGATTGTCACAGCTGGCAGATTTTCAGCCAGCTGGTCGTCAGACCGGTTGTACCCATGTGGCGGCCTGGATGGACGATACCGGCCAGCTGTTGCAGGGATATGAAGATGTCGGACGGCATGTGGCGCTGGATAAATTGCTGGGTGATCGTGCGCGTCAGCCCCGCCAGCAGGGCGCGGTAGTGGTTTCCAGCCGTGCCAGCTATGAAATGGTACAAAAAGCAGCGATCTGTGGTGTGGAAATTTTGTTTGCCGTATCGGCTGCGACGGCGCTGGCTGTCGATGTTGCAGAACGCTGTGGTATGACCCTGGCAGGCTTCAGTAAACCCGGTCGTACCATTGTTTACAGCCACCCCCGGCGTCTGTATTAAGCGCTCAGTACCCTGCTAAACGCCTGAGTTAATGCCGGCCATGAACGGTCACGGACGGCGGTACTGTCGGAAATCAGTAAACTGACGTCTGCCGGAAGTGCGTAGCAGTAGCGGCTGGTCAGCCCCAGTTTACTGTGGTCTGCCAGCAGAATAAGCTGTTTTGCCTGGCGTGCCATTGCTCCGGCAATGGCGGCTTCCGCCAGTGAAAAACTGCTGGCGCCGTTCACCGCATCCACACCGACCGGAGAAAGAAGGGCAACATCGGCCTGGTAGCGATGAATTTCACTGACGGTGGTACCACCGTGCGTTTGTTGTGTTCCTGCTGACATACTGCCACCCAGTAAAATCACTTCATGTTGCAGCTGACTGTCATTTTCGGTCGCAGTCAGTGCCAGTGCTGCCTGCAGGCTGTTAGTAATGATGGTAAGCCCTGACATCGTTCTCAGTTCCTGTGCCAGCAGCGTGGTGGTACTGCCGGAATCGAGAAACAGGGTTTGTCCGGCATTCAGCTGACTGACGGCACAACGCGCGATACTGCGTTTTTCTTTTTCCCGGGCAGCATAACGTACTGGCAACGGGGGTTCTGCCGGTGCATCAATAGCGACAATGCCGCCATGTACCCGCCGCGCAACGCCTTGTTCTTCCAGCGCAATAATATCCCGCCGTGCGGTTTCCCTGGAAACGCCGAGTTCATTAATAATGCGTTCAGTGCTGACCTGATGATGAGTACTGATTAATGAACGTATACGGTGTAATCGCGTTTCCTGCAGCATAGAGAAATCCTCAGTGAGATGTGCGGCGGATGATAACAGTTGTCTGAGTGTAGCGCAGCCGAGATACCCTGAATATGTATTTAGTTGCGTTTGTGTATTTTGTTGCATTTTTCTGAAAATAAGCGATGATGAAGTTACAGCGAATTTATTCACCGTCTTCCCCACTGATTATTGCGACAGGAGTAGTTATGGCCACGCGTTCTACCATCATGGATACCAACAGTTTTCGCGCAGAACATGCCGCAGAACTTGATGCAGATACCCGCACACTGACGGATAAACGCAGCAGAGTACTCGGAGATTCTTACCGTCTGTTTTATCGCAAGCCTGTGCATCTGGTGCGTGGTGAAGGCCAGTATCTGTGGGATGCGAACGGGGATAAATACCTGGATGTGTACAACAATGTGGCAAGTATTGGTCATTGCCACCCGGCAGTGATTGATGCGGTGACCCGGCAAATGAAACAGCTGAACACCCATACCCGCTATCTGCACGAAGGTATCCTGAATTACAGTGAGGCTTTGCTGGCGACGGCACCGGCAGAGATTAATAAGGCCATGTACATGTGTACCGGCTCGGAAGCCAATGATTTGGCGATCCGTGTTGCCCGCTCTTTTAGCGGCGGTACAGGGATTATCGTTACTAAAGAAGCCTATCACGGTACCAGTGAATTAACCTCCGGAGCATCGCCTGCGCTGGGCAGCGGTCAGCCGCTGGCAGCAACGACCCGACTGGTCTCACCGCCTGACGATTATCGGGTGAACGCTGCGGATTTAGGGGCATGGTTTGCGGCAGAAATTCAGGCGCAGATTGATGATATGGCAGCCCACGGCATTAAGTTTGCCGGCTTGCTGGCGGATTCAATTTTCTCTTCTGACGGTGTATTGCCTAATCCCCGTGGTTTTCTGCAACAGGCCGTCGATGTAGTTCATAAAAATGGCGGTATTTTTATTGCCGATGAAGTACAGCCGGGGTTTGCCCGTACCGGCGATGCGTTCTGGGGATTTGGCCGTCATGGTGTGGTACCGGATATCATTACCACCGGCAAACCGATGGGTAACGGCATCCCGGTGTCCGGACTGCTGGCAAAAAGTGATGTGCTGGCAGCCTTCAGTGATGAGATCCCTTATTTTAATACCTTCGGCGGTAACCCGGTGGCGATGGCGGCAGCGCAGGCAGTATTGCAGGTAATTGAGCAGGAAGGACTACAGGAACATAGCCGTATCGTCGGTGGCCAGCTGCTGGCTGAGTTGCGTAAACTGATGGATCGTCATGAATGTATCGGTGATGTACGCGGTGCCGGACTATTTATTGGTTTTGAACTGGTAGAAGACCGTCAGACGAAGACGCCGGATAAAACACTGGCGCTGAATCTTATCGAAAAATTACGTGAGAATCGTGTACTGACCTCGGTCGCCGGACCTTACGGTAATGTGCTGAAACTGCGCCCGCCACTGGCATTCCAGAGCGCTGATATTGACTGGCTGACAGGGGCCCTTGACCAGTCGCTGACTGAACTGGGGCGCTGACCAACGGGAGTGTTTTCTGAAACTGCTGAAATTGTGCTATTTCGGCAGTTTTTTTTTGTCTGAAAACAAATCGTTATCGCACACAATGTATTGATTCTCCTTTTCCCGATCAATTATTTAACTATAATGGAGATCAGTGCTTATGCAGTGCATCCCCCTGGTGCGCTGTCCTTACATTAGAATGGAGAGGTTGAACATGAGTTATTCACTGCCATCCCTGCCTTATGCTTATGATGCGCTTGAGCCGCACTTTGATAAGGAAACGATGGAAATCCATCACACTAAACATCACCAGGCTTATGTTAATAATGCCAACGCGGCGCTGGAAGGTACTGAGTTCGCTGCTCTGCCTGTTGAAGAACTGATCACCAAACTGGATCAGGTACCGGCTGAGAAAAAAACAGCTCTGCGTAACAATGCAGGTGGTCACGCCAACCACAGTCTGTTCTGGAAAGGCCTGAAAACCGGTACTACCCTGCAGGGCGATCTGAAAGCGGCTATCGAAAAAGATTTCGGCAGCGTTGAAAAATTCAAAGAAGAATTCGAAAAAGCGGCCGCGACCCGTTTCGGTTCCGGCTGGGCATGGCTGGTGAAAAAGGGCGATAAGCTGGCGGTAGTTTCTACGGCTAACCAGGACAGCCCACTGATGGGTGAAGCGATTTCAGGTGCTTCCGGTTTCCCGATCATTGGTCTGGATGTCTGGGAACATGCGTATTACCTGAAATTCCAGAACAAACGTCCGGACTATATCAAAGCATTCTGGAACGTCGTTAACTGGGATGAAGCTGCAGCGCGTTTTGCTTCTGCAAAATAATGCTGTACTGGCTGACAACGTATTGATCAGCTACTGATACCGGCGGCCCTGGCTGCCGGTATTTTTTTGTATGCTGTTGTTATTTCTCCCTTCTTCGTGTGCTGTGGTGCGGTACTCCTCCCGGAGACTGTTTTTCACCGTGCTGCTAGTGGTTACCGAAAGTAAATCAGTCATCAACAAATAACATATTTTTCAATAGCGGGAGGCAACCTGCAGCTGATTGCTCTGTTGTTGAAACATCAGGATCTATGCTTTGCCAGAGAGATGATGAAAAACCGGGCTTTGTTATGTCGACCCTTGTGACTGATTCACTGAGAAAATCCAACACTTCACTGCTCTGGTCAGTAATCAGCAGCAGATACCACCCGGACAGGGCATGGCGCAGCAGGCCTTTTTGCCTGAAATTTATCTTACGTTGCTGCTGCTATCCGCGGATCAGTTACCGTTACCTGCGGGCACTGACCGGTCTGGATATGTTCCCTGGATTACTGGCACGTCAGGGATTGCTGCCGGCGAAAATCCATCGCCCGTATCTGAGCGCCGGGCTGGGCGTTCAGCAGCGGGCAGAGGCAATTGTCAGCCATTATCAGTTGCTGGCCGGCCTTGTTAACCCGCAGTTACAACAGATCCTCGGGCAGCCGACGGGCAGACCGTTACTGCAGTGGCACAGTTCTGAGGGACAGGCATTCACACTGAGCTGTGGCCCGGCCAGATTTGATCGTGAAGGCGAGGTGATGTTATGCCTGTCTTATCAGCAGCAGGTAGTTGCTACCATCACTTTTGCGCTGATCCGCCAGGCAGAAAAATCAGTGCTATTTATCGGCGGGTTGCAGGGGCCCGGGCCGGAAGTCCCGGCAGAAATCATTCGTCAGGCAACCCGTGCGGCTTACGGTATTTTTCCGAAAAGACTGCTGATGGATGTTATTTTCTGGCTGGCTGCCGCCGGAAATATTGATGCGATTCAGGCGGTCAGTGAAAACAGTCATGTCTTCCGCAGTCTGCGTTACCGTTATAGTAAACAGGATAAATTTTTTGCCAGTTACAGTGAGTTCTGGGAAAGCCTGGGAGGCAGGCCAAATCTCCGGGGTAACTATGATTTACCCTTACAGGTGATACGTAAACCGCTGGAAGAGGTTGTCAGTAAAAAACGGGCAGAATACCGGCGTCGTTATCAGTTACTGGCGCAGCTACAGCAGCAGTTTAACGACGCGCTGGGGATCACCGGCAAATAGTATTGCCTTGCGGTGAGGGGTCAGAAGGCTTTTTTGGCAAATCCGGTCACTTCTTTGAGGCCCATTTCCCGACCGAGGGCAGTCATCGGGTGAACAATAACTACTCCGCGGGCTGCTTTTTTCAGAGCCCCCAGATTGGCCTGCTCTTTTTTCGTAATCGCACGGCTGAAAGACAGTTTCTGCAGCTTCTGTGCTTCCTGGCTGAGTTTTTGTTCTCGCACGTTACGCAGACGGGCGATTTCTTCTTCCAGAGTGTGCTTTTCTTTCTGGAGCTCACCCAGTTTTTCCATATCACCGGCTTCGAGCAGTGGCTGGGATTTATGATTGATGGCATCCAGCTGATCGCTCAGACGCTTGATCTCGGCTTTTTCTTGTTCTTTCATTGTTGACTCCTGTTAAACAGCGGCAAGGATACACCAAAATATCGGCGGACTTAACTCTGTCCGTCGTTTGCTGTGGATCCCGGCGATAGCTTACCATGGCAGACCGTCAGGAAACCCCCTTTATGTAATCGCCGGTCGGGGGGAAGCGGTTTAATCTCAGAAGAAACTGAAAGGATAGTCTGCAAAGAAGCGGATTTCACTGCCACCGCTGTTGTAATCTGCCGCATTTGCTGACACCCGCAGGATAGAGTAACGCAGGTCCAGTGTCAGATCTTTTGCCACACCACTCTGAACCTTGTACTGGATCTGGTTATACAGTTCATGCTCATGACCGTTGCTGGTCTGGCTGGTTTTAATATTGTCGCCGCGAACATAAGCGATGTTATAACTCAGGCCGGGGATCCCCAGCTCGGAAAAATCGATCCCATAGGCGGCCTGCCAGGAACGTTCACCTTTTGCATCAAAGTCTGACCAGTAGGAGTTATCCAGCCAGATACTGTTCCCGCCGTCACCGACGCCGCCCTGGTCACGGTAACCAGCGTACTGATAGCCGGTACTGCCATTACTCTGCTGATATGCCAGCTTAAAAGTATGTATCCACCAGCTATAGTTAGCAGCCATGCTCCAGATGGTATTACTGCGGCCGGTATCCAGCTGACTGGCATATTTTTTTGTCAGACGTGAGTTATAGCCATTAAAGTTTAGTGCCAGCGACTGTTCGGCCGCCAGTGGTTGCTGATAACTGAGTCCCAGATACTGTTTGTTCAGGGTTTTTTCGACATTTGATGCATAGAATGATCCGCTAAACCGATCATTAAACTGGTAACTGGCACCGCCAAATGACAGGCTTTTCAGGCCGCTATTATGGCGATCGTCACTTTTACGTTGTTCATCGGTCAGGTAACCGGCATTAATATCCAGCCCGTGTATTTCTTTAGACGTGACCACCACCCCGGTAAAGGTTTCGTCCAGTAACCGTGAGTTATCGGCCGAAACGACCGGTAACTGCGGACGCTGTGTACCGTAGCTGATCACCGTATCGGAAATACGCATTTTGGCAGTTGCACCGAATTTTGCCAGTTCTGACTTTGCTTTCCCGTTATGTGCCTGTTTAAAGAAATCTATTCCGCCGTCGCCGCTTTTGCCGCGCCCGCCGTCCAGGCGTACCGCATACTGACCCATAGCATCGAATCCGAATCCAATCAGCCCGCGGGTGTAGCCTGACTGCCAGTCAGCGATCAGCCCCTGGCCCCATTCTGCACGGTTCTGAATACCCGGTACTTTATAATCCCGCTTCATATATGCATTACGCAGCAGAAGATTGAAATGGCTGTCGGCAATAAAACCCTTACTCTGTGACTGTTCACTTGCCAATGCCGGGATAGCGCTTAATATTCCGCAAAGAATAATTGGTAATTCTTTTTTCACTTTTATTATACCTTTGTATTTTATATATCTGTTTTACGCCCGGAGCTGTTTTATTATTCCGATAAGAAGAATAATTATTAATAAAGGATGGTAAATACCGGAGGGGGATTCTATTACTCTTACAACGTAAATAATAGCCCTTTGTATACGGGGGAATAGAAATAACGGACAGTTTTAAATAAAATAAATCGCTTTTTCTGTTAAGTAAAAAATTAAATAAACAGTTAATGCTAATCTATGAATTATAAATAAAAATAATAAGTAATGAAAAACTTAATTATCTAGCCGGATCTGTATCCTTTTTCAGCGGCCGTTGAAAAATCCGCCCCGTAATGCGGTAAAAAATTACGGGGACGGAAAACATTACTGTACGTTGCTGATAGCAGCTTTCAGCTGGCCGAGCACCGGTGCTTCGCTGGCAATTTCACCGACCAGCGTATTGTACTGGTTTACCTGATCTTTGGATGCGAACTGGACATTATTATTGGCAAAGCTGACACTGTTGCTCTGGGCCTGCAGGAAATCACCGGTGGCAATAACAGAATGGCTCAGTGCCTGCAGTTGTGGCAGTAAAGGCAGTATGCTGTCTGCCGGCCGGGTCACCACTTTGCTATATGCCGCCTCATAAGTTTTTTGCAATTCTGGCGGTAATTTCAGCGAGGATTTACTGCTGTCGGCCAGATTACGGGCTGTCTGCACCTGTTGGGTGACAACATTAAGCGCACCTGCGGCCTGGCGCAGTGCATCCCGTTGTGACTGGTAATCGGCAGGAATTTTGATTGCTGACAATTCGTCGGTGACCGGACGGATACCGTCATTAACGACTTTATTCAGTTGTTGTGAGAAACCATACAGAATTGCATAGTCACCGGCAAAATTGCCGAAGTTTTTTTTCTGACTCTCGCTCAGGGTGGGTAACTGTGAACCGCTACGCATAACGGTATTCTGCAGGAAATCACTGAATGCCTGACTTTGCTCAGCTTGTTTATCACCACATCCTGTCAGCTGGGAAATCATAAGGAATGTTGCCAGCAGCAATCCAGACTGCTTTGTTAAACGGAAAATGCCTGATGCCATAAGGGGCTAGCTCCTGATATTTGACAACGTGTTTGACCACCAGAAAGATCACAGGATAGAGCAAAGCGGGGTTTCCGCCAATCATCTTTCTGCAGCCTGTGGTTATCCGGAAAAAGGGCGATATTTTTTTGCCTGCTGCCGAAACCAGCTGGCGGATATATTGTAAGGGTGTCTGGATAACCTATTGATATTAAACTTTATTTGCAACTCTGCTTGTGCGCGGAGTTGCGGGTTACCTTCACACAACAAACCGATTTGTATCTGTTTTTCGACCAGGTAGATGGCAGCAAAAACCGGATCGTTATCTACAATATCTTTTGTATTATCAATGATATCGGCAAGTTTAATGGTTTGTGCTTCTGCTGAGGCCCTGACAGTGTGTTGCAGACAACAGGTAATGCGTTGCTGACGGGTACCAGACTCAGCCATATCAGGATTAGTCAGCATATGCACTATGACTGCAATTCGGTGACCAAACAGGCGCTGTAATTGTGCAAAAGTGGCCGGGGTATCTTCTAAAGTATCATGCAGCCAGGCGGCGGCGAGCAGAGTTTCATCGGCGCCTGTTGTACGGACCAGCTCAGCTACTGCCTGAGGATGCACAATATAGGGAGCATTACTGTATTTACGCCGTTGTCCTGACTGATAATGCATATGCCGGGCAAAGCATTTTGCTTTTTCTTCCAGTGAATAATACATATGCCCTCCGTATGCAGGATATTTATTTTCTGATAATAGAATGCTGGCCTGGATACAGGCAAGGCAATATATTTTGTTTTTAAACAATAATTACTTTTTATAAATAATTCGGATTTTTAATTATTTTCCGGAAAATTCCGTATATTTCATTTTATTTTAAATTGTGTCGAACTTATAGAGTGGTTCAGACTCTGAGAATAGATAATCTTGTATCATCCGGAGTTCCAGGGTTTATTAATGAATAAAATCAAGCTGTTAACACAAAGTCAGTTATCATGGATTCTGGCCTTGTATATTGGTGTTTTTTTAAACTGGTCTGTGTTTGAACGCAGATTTCAGGGATTGTGGGCAGGCGGAGATGTACTGAAGTGGTCATCGGCGGTGGCTGAAGTTGTGGCAGCTATACTGGCCTGTTTTATCGTATTTCGTTTTGTTTCGCTGGGCGGGAAAATATTTTTCCGGCTGATGGCATCAGTGATAGTCGTGATTTCTGTTTCGGCCGGCTACTACATGGTGGTTTTTAATGTTGTTATTGGTTACGGGATTGTAGCCTCAGTACTGACGACGGATACCGATCTCTCTAAAGAAGTGGTCGGTCATTATTTTTATCTGTGGATGGTGCTGGTCAGTGTGTTACCCCTGTTCCTGATTTGGCGCAGCCAGCTGACGGAGTCGCTGTTATCACAACTGACGACCCGCGGACAGCGTGTAAGGGCACTGACCGGTTTAGTGGTATGTATTGCTCTGGTCTGGTTGCCCCTGCGTGTTCTGGATAAACAGTATAAACACCGTGAGCTGGAAACGAATATTGATTTACCCAGTTATGGCGGCATGGTGGCGCACTCTTATCTGCCGGTCAACTGGCTCACGGCAACAGGGTTATTTGGCTGGGCACAGCTGGATACAAAGCTGACAGGGGATAAATTATTCTCTCCGGCCAGCCATTTTACCTATGTTGCACCACAAGGTATTGATGATACTTATGTGGTGTTTGTGATTGGTGAAACGACCCGCTGGGATCATATGGGGATTCTGGGATATCCGCGGGACACAACACCGTTACTGGCAAAAGAAAAAAATCTGGTGGCTTTTAAAGGGCATTCCTGTGATACGGCAACTAAGCTTTCTTTGCGCTGTATGTTTGTCCGCGAGGGGGGAGCCGGTGAGGATCCGGGACGGACATTAAAAGAGCAAAACGTATTTGCAGTACTGAAAGCGCTGGGATTCAGTTCCGGACTGTATGCAATGCAGAGTGAAATCTGGTTTTATCGTCTGACTGATGTCAGCAATATGGCATTTCGTGAACAGATTGGTTCAGAGCCGCAGAATAATGGTAAACCGGTCGATGATTCACTGTTGATTCCGAAACTACAGCAATCTTTGCAGCGGCATCCGCAGGGTAAGCATTTAGTGATATTGCATACTAAAGGTTCCCATTATTTATATTCCCAGCGTTATCCGCGCAGCTTCGCATTTTTTACCCCGGAATGTATTGGTGTGGATGATTTTTGTTCGAAAGACCAGCTGATTAATTCATTTGATAATTCAGTCCGTTATGTCGACTATATGCTGGATACTGTCTTTGACCAGTTGAGAGATAAAAAAGCGATTGTGTTTTATGTCGCGGATCATGGTGAATCGATCAGCAGTAACACCCATTTTCACGGTACGCCGCGAGAGATGGCACCGGCGGAACAATTCCGCGTCCCGATGCTGGTGTGGGCTTCAGATAAATACCTGGCAGATGATGCTAACCGGCAGCGTTTCAGTATTCTGCAACAGCAGGCTAAAGCCGGTGTGACCCATTATCATCGTGAGCTGTATGATTCACTATTAGGCTGCCTGGGATATACTTCGCCGGATGGTGGTATCAGGCCTGAAAATAACTGGTGTCAGAATCCTGTTGATGAAAAAGCAGTCAGGTAATGCGGCCCCGAAGCGAAAAATAATCTGTCGCTGGCTGCTCCGGATGCTTTTTGGTCAGTCAGCGGCTGATTTTCGAAAAAGCGGTTGACGCCTTCGGGGGGGCGCAGTAATATTCGCCCCCATCGGCGAGTAGCGCAGCTTGGTAGCGCAACTGGTTTGGGACCAGTGGGTCGGAGGTTCGAATCCTCTCTCGCCGACCATTTTCAAAGAAACCCGCTTTTAGCGGGTTTTTTTACGTCTGCAGTAAAAGAGGATGGGAACCTTCGAAGGAGGTTTGCGCCGAGCGCAGCGAGACAACGTTGCGTAAGCAACGGCCCGCAGGGGAATAATCCTCTCTCGCCGACCATTTTCAAAGAAACCCGCTTTTAGCGGGTTTTTTTACGTCTGTAGTAAAAGAGGATGAGAACCTCCGGGTGAGGAAAGACCAGAGGGCGCTGGTCTTTGGATCTGCGCCTGGTGCGTAGCCTTTTACCTCCGGATTACGGTTCCCGGCATAAACGTCCGGCTCTGTGCATCTTCCTTCCGCCATCAGTGGCGGAGTTTCAGCAGCCGCACTGCGGCGGACGGGTTAAGGCCCGGGGGCGCGGGCCTTAACAATCCACGCCTTCGCGCAGTCCTCGCTGTTCCTTCGCTTATCGCTCCGTCTTTCCGGACCGCACGGATTCGCCGTCCATGGCTCAGCCGTGCTATCGCCGGCGTCCTGCCGGCTCCTCCGGGCCGTCACTCTGCGCTCAGCGCTGCGGATAGCGCGTGGTCACACCGCCGCGTTAATCACTCATTATTCATCAGATACTTTCATTGCTGAAAATTATCCATAGCTATAGCCAATGCAGGTTACCGGAGGCGGCATCCGGGCCGCTGAGTGAATGAGTGTGACCAGGGCGAGCCGCAGGGAAGCGGCGAGAGGCCGTGTTGAGCAGGAGCGAATCGCGGCCGGTCCGTCAAGGTCACGGGAATGAACGAGGGTACCGCGCAGCGGCGGAACGATCTGCCGCACAGGCCCGGAGTGCAGAGGGCGCGGCCATTGCGCCCTTTGCCTGGTCGCCCGCAGCGGGGCAGCAAAAAATGACGTTACGTAATGGCGAACAGAACCCTGGCGGGTTTACATATTGCATATCAGCGCAAGCGTTACACCACAGCCCCGGCCGGGAATGAACGAGGGTACCGCGTAGCGGCGGAACGGTCTGCCGCACAGGCCCGGAGTGCAGAGGGCCCTTGCGCCCTTTGCCTGGTCGCGCGCAGCGGGGCAGCAAAAAATGACTTTACGTAATGGCGAACGGAACCCCGCCGGGTTTACATATTGCATATCAGCGCAAGCGTTACACCACAGCCCCGGCCGGGAATAACCGAAGGTACCGCGCAGCGGCGGAACGATCTGCCGCACAGGCCCGGAGTGCAGAGGGCGCGGCCGTTGCGCCCTTTGCCTGGTCGCCCGCAGCGGGGCAGCAAAAAATGACGTTACGTAATGGCGAACAGAACCCCGCCGGATTGACATATTGCATATCAGCACAAGCATTACGCCAATGATAACGACTGTTGCACAGCCCGGATTATCTCCAGCCATAACTTTTGCAGACGCGGGCCCGTCAGAGGGCTGCTGGCCAGCTCCTCCGCCGTGACACCCGGTAATACATAGCGGGTTGCCAGCGTTGCTGTCGGGCTGCAGGCCTCAGATAATATTCCCCCCATGACGGTGACAGTCTCCCTGAGTTGCCCCCATGCAAGATCAGTTACGGGTGACAGGTTCGGCAGAGCGACAGGTTTATCCAGCAATTCACCACTACTGACCAGCCAGTCGAGAGCATTTTTGATTACACCCGAAACACCGTGTGCATATTCCGGACTAACAATCAGAATTAAATCAGCGTTGTGTAATTCCTGTCTCCAGAGCCTGACTTTGGCAGGGGGCTGATATTCCAGGTCAGGGTTGAACAGAGGGAGACTGCCGGGAGTCGTGCTGATTTCAAAGCGAACCTCCTGCGGGCTAATCAGTGCCATCGCCCGAAGAAACAGACTGTTAAGAGAGTGACTGCGTAAACTGCCCGAAATACCAATCACTTTGTACATGGTTGTTATCCTTTTGAAATATGACCAGCCGGTAAACCCGGTGACTATGTCTGCTGAGTATCCTTTGCTGGCGGATAACAACAGTATTTATCAGTGACTGTCGCCAGAAGAAGACACTTATCATTATGTTATTCTATGAGATATTTATAAAAAGGATTTTTTGTCGTTGTACGACGATGCCTGCAGCTCTCCGGACTGCTGATAAAGAATCTTCGTTATCAAAAAATTATTTTTTATTTATTTAAAATCAAAGTGTTATTTTTTTGCAGCCTTTATTTATTCTGCTGGCATAGTTTCTGCAATGACTGCAGCGCAGATGCTCATTCTGCTTTTTATGTCTGCCGCCCGGCAACATAATCCCTGGAATGATGCAGAGCCCTTTACCGATACCTGTTATCTGCCTTCTCACAATTTATTGATGAGAGTTTCAGATATTACGTTGAGTCTGGTATCAGCTGTTGTCTATCGACCTGATTTTACACCTGCCCTGTTGCAGGTGTTTTTTTTGACTGCAATAAAAAAGCGCCCTGAGCGGCGCTTTTTAGGGATGACATTGATTACTGGTCCGGATTCTGCCTGAGAGTCAGTAACAGACCTTCACGGCGCATTTTTGCGGCTTGTTCGGGGCGGCCTGTCTTGTCATAACAGTCAGCCAGCCAGGCGTAATCGAAGGTATCAGGACGCTGTTCCAGAGCCTTCAGGAAAACATCTGCCGCCTGCTGCCACTCAGCCTGGCACATCAGCATCTGCCCCAGAGTACTGTTCAGCAAGGGGGTAGCACCATGCTGTCTGATCTGCTGCCGCAATACTTTTTCCAGCTGTTCCGGTGCCGGACTATTGATTCGTGGTAACAGCAGAATCAGACGTTCATCATACTGTTGTTTCAGCCCGGCCAGCACAATTTCCTGTGCCATCTGCGGGTCGTTGCATTCGATCAGATGATTAACCATTGCCACCTGCAGGGCAGTATCCTGGCGGGTTTTACGGCTCTGATTTTTCCACCATTGCTTCAGACCTTCGCTACCCTGTTCTGCCATCGCCTGGTTCATCATGCCGAGCCAGGCCCGTTGCCGGAGATCCTGCAGGTGCTGCTCAGTCGTAACCTGTGACTTCTCCATTGACGGCAGAATATCCAGTAATGCGCGCCATGCCCCGGTATTCAGATAAGCCTGCTCTGCCAGCCGTAATACTTCAGGATGGCGCGGTGCAACTTCCAGTAAACGGTCAAGACAGTGACGGGCAGCATGATCTTCATGACGGGCCAGCAAAATACGGGCGCGGGTAATTTCTACCGGGATCTGGTTATCAGCACAGACCTCAGCAGCGCGTTCCAGGTGTTGATTCGCCCTGATTTCGTCTCCGCGTTGCTGGGCCGCTTCCGCCGCCAGCAGATAGTTTGCCAGAGGGTCGGCAGCATGATCCGCATCGCGTGACAGTAATTTCTCTACCTGCCGGTGATCACCTTCTGCCAGTTTAATCAATGCATCACGGGTATGGCGTTGCGCCCGGCGACGTTTACGGCCACTGAACCAGCCACGGGTACGTACTCCGGTACGCAGTATCCGCCGCAGCAGCCATTCGACAGCCAGGATAACCACTAATGCAAGGATCAGGATAATAGCCAGCCCGGTAACACTGGTTTCAATATTCCAGTTGTCCGTTTGTATCAGCACGTATCCCTGGTGTCCGGCCAGCAGGGGGCCGAGAATCACTCCTGCCAGCAGCAGCAGAAACAATATCAGTACTTTTAACATATCAGCCTCCCTGCTGGCTGGCTGCCGCAGCAGGCTGGTTCAGCAGTCCGCGGACACGGGTTTGTACTAATTTATCCAGCAGAGGCTGGCTGGAGAGGGTATCCGGGATATCCATAGCAATCGTCTGCTGCTCCAGAGCATCAAGCTGCGCTAAAAATGCTTTCGTCGCCGGGTCGTTGACGTCGTACCAGGCACGTACCCATGTCGATACGCTTTCCAGGGATTGTTTATAGATTTCTTCCTGATGGCGGGGCACTGCCTGGGCCGCGATCAGTAGTCCGGAACGAATATTTTCCCGCAGATAAATATCCTGATTAGGGGCCAGTAACGGCTGAGCAGTATTGTCGCGGCGGCGGATAGTAATAAAATTATCCATAAAATCGTGCCAGCTTTTGGCCAGATTTTCGCGCCAGTGGGCTAAGGATCCTGAGAGTTCGTGACTGTCCTGATCCATCGGATTACTGTTGTCTTCGTTATCCGCCAGACGCAGATTATCGACACCATTTGCCAGCTGGTTAAGCTGCAGAATGATACCGTCATAATCAACCTGATTGATGGCCGACAACGCACTGATATCCTGCATCAGGGCACGACGTATATTCAGAACGCTCGGGTCATTCATTTCAGCCAGACTGCTGTCGGCACTTTTTAACAGTGCAGCGGCGGTTGTGGCATCCTGGTCACTCCACAGTTTGCGTCCTGCAAGTTTCACCAGATAATCAGCCTGGGCTATCAGCCAGTTGTTACTGTCATTTCCGGTCAGTGATGTGACTTTTTCACGTAACGTGTTCAGTTCTTTGTCAGTCGTGTCCTGGCGCAGACGGGCGTCCTGCAGAGCCTGTGTGGCGGTGGTCAGCTGTGCCGAAAGCTGTTGCTGTCCGGATGTGGTCTGCTGCTGTAACAGAGTGAGTTTATCACTCAGTCCGGCTTCTGATTCAGCGTTCAGGCTCTGCTGCTGTTTAATATACCAGTAGCTTCCGGCACCTGTTGCCAGGGCAATGATAATGGCCACAATGGCTAAAGTGGTTCCGCTATTCCTTGCTACTGAAGTTGTTTGTTCCTCTGCCGGGGATTGCTGTGCTTCCGGAGGGGTCACTTCAGGTATGGCGGAGGGGTCTTTGTGTTCCGTCATTTTGGCTCATCCCATTATATTAATTTCAGTGTAACGCGCGTAACAACGCATCGTTATCCGCACCATCAGCTACCGTCACTGAATGCCAGCCTAATTCACTGGCGAGGGTAGCTAAACGTTCACTGACGACAACCAGCCGGCAGTGTAATAGCCATTCGCGGCGGTCAATTGCCGGGAACAACGAATATAAGAGTTGCAACATTTCACCGCTGGTCACTACCAGCGTGGTAATTCCTTGTCTGCGCCAGCGGACGGCTTCTTCCGCGCCCCGATATTGGCAAGCTATCCGTTGATAACATTCACACAGCTCTACCTGCGCACCGCGTTGTTGTAATGTGTCTGCCAGTAAATCACGTCCGCCATTACCGCGTAATATCAGAGCACGTCTGCCGGAGAGTTCTCTGAGTGAAGGCAGATTAAGCAGTGTTTCACTGGTGGCCCTGCCTTCAGGATAGTTCACTCTCTGCAGACTGGCCTGGTGTAAGTCCAGTGCAGTCCGCCGCCCTATAGCATAATAGTCGAGCCCGGCCGGCCATGCAGTATTACTTTGTACTATTGCCGGCGCGGCAAACCTGATTGCCTGGTGTGATACAGCAAACAGCAGATCACCGTTATGCAAACTGAGCAACTGCTGTGCCAGTGACCCCAGGCCGCGGCCGGGGGTATAGTCAATCAGCGGAAGGCTCCATGCGTGCTTGCCGGTCTGACGCAATCTGGCAACCAGCGCCGATGCCGAAGGCTCAGGGCGGGTAACCAGAATTGTCATACGGGAGGCTGGCCCTGATAAACTTCGCGTAATATCTCTCCGGCACCACGTTCCAGCAGTTCGTCCGCCAGGGCAATGCCCAGCTGTTCAGCCTGATCGCGATGGCCACGGCGTTCGGCACTGATCATTTTCGATCCATCCGGCGTCCCGACCAGTCCGCGTAACCATAACTGGTCGCCGGGCTGTAACAGGGCGAAACTGCCAATAGGTACCTGACAGCCGCCTTCCAGCCGGGTGTTCATTGCCCGCTCAGCACGGACACAAGTTTCTGTATCCCGGTGATTCAGCGCCTGTAACAGGGCGATCAGCGGGGCGTCATCCAGCCGGCACTCAATACCGACCGCTCCCTGGCCCACAGCCGGCAGTGAAACTTCGGCCGGCAGTGTACTGCGGATACGGGATTCTAATCCCAGGCGTTTCAGGCCTGCAGCCGCCAGAATAATTGCATCGTATTCTCCGGCATCCAGTTTTGACAACCGGGTACCGACATTACCCCGCAGGGAACGGATTGTCAGGTCGGGACGCAGTGCACTCAACTGACACTGGCGACGCAAACTGGAAGTACCGACCACTGCCCCCTGAGGCAGGTCATCAAGGGTGGCATATTTTTCAGAAACGAAGGCATCAAGGGGAGTTTCACGCTGACAGATGGTGACCAGCCCCAGCCCCTCAGGGAAAGCAACCGGTACGTCTTTCATCGAATGGACAGCCAAATCTGCCCGGTTCTCCAGCATCGCCAGTTCCAGCTCTTTGACAAATAATCCTTTGCCACCGACTTTGGATAACGGGGTATCCAGCAGAACATCACCTTTGGTGACCATAGGTACCAGCTCAACCTGTAAACCGGGATGGGCTGCGACTAACTGTTGCTGAACATAGTGCGCCTGCCAGAGCGCAAGCGGACTTTGCCTTGTGGCGATCCGAATAATTTTATCAGACATGTCATTAACCGTTTTTATCGTTTGTTAATCATCCTATCATTTAAACGACAAATGTGGCAGGCTTCGGCGATGAAATCCGTACGGGGACTCTGGCGCTGACCAGGGGGCGCGGGTCAGGGCTGTCCGCATCTAATAGTAAGATTTCAGCATGAAAGGTGATAAAGTAGGCGACGCAGTTGTTGCGTTTAGTCAGCAAAGGATGAAAGGCTAATCATCTCTATTGTCCGCAGCCGGTATCTGCCCGGCTGGTGAGAATACAGGTGTGCCCTGGGAACAACAGTGCTTAATTACCGGAAGAAGCAGGCGAAACCTCTTGTACCTTTATATTGAGACTCTGAAACAGAGGCTGGATGCCATTAATCAACTGCGTGTTGATCGGGCAAAAGCGGCTATGGGACCTGCATTCAGACAGGTGTATAGTTTGCTGCCGGCATTATTGCAGTATCATCATCCTATGCTGCCAGGCTACCTTGAGGGTCATGTACCACAGGGTATCAGTTTTTTTACGCCTGAAGATAATCAGCAGACCTTACTGAACCAGCTTGCCGGAAGACCCCTTCATCTGCCTGATATTTCCAGTGGTGAGGCACCTATCACCGGTGTTTACTCGATGGGCAGTACCTCATCGGTCGGGCAGAATGGCTTGTCCGACCTGGATATCTGGGTATGTCACCAGTCATGGCTGGATAGCGACGAAAGACAAAAGTTACAGCAAAAATGTCATCTTCTTGGCCAGTGGTGCATCTCTCTGGGAATTGAAGTCACTTTTTTTCTGATTGATGAGAACCGTTTCCGTCATAACGAAAGTGGTAACCTCGGGGCTGAAGATTGCGGCAGCACCCAGCATATTTTATTACTTGATGAATTCTACCGTTCTGCTGTGAGACTGGCGGGCAAGCGTATTCTGTGGAATATGGTGCCGGGTGAAGAAGAAGCTAATTACGACGATTATGTGATGTCGTTGTACGCTGGCGGGGTACTGACCCCTAATGAATGGCTGGATTTAGGTGGATTAGGCACGCTGTCGGCCGAAGAATATTTCGGTGCCAGTCTGTGGCAGCTGTATAAAAGTATCGACTCTCCCTATAAAGCGGTTCTGAAAACACTGCTGCTCGAATCCTATACCCGTGAATATCCCGACACCCGTCTGCTGGCGATGGACATTAAACAGCGGCTGCATGATGGTGAGATTGTCAGCTTCGGGCTCGACCCTTATTGCATGATGCTGGAAAAAGTGACTCGCTATTTACAGGACATTGATGATCCTGCGCGACTGGATCTGGTTCGCCGCTGCTTCTATCTGAAGGCCTGTGAAAAACTCAGTGTGGAACGGCCCGGGGGCCGTTCTCTGTGGCGGCGTGAAATACTTAGCCAGATGGTCAGAGAGTGGGGCTGGGATAGTCAGCGTCTGCAGATGCTCGACAGCCGTGCCAGCTGGAAAATTGACCAGGTGCGTGAAGCCCATAACGAATTACTGGATGCGATGATGCAGAGTTATCGTAACCTTATCCGTTTTGCGCGGCGCAATAATCTGAGTGTCAGTGCCAGTCCTCAGGATATCGGGGTACTGACCCGTAAGCTGTATGCGGCTTTTGAGGCCCTGCCAGGTAAAGTGATCCTGGTGAACCCGCAGATCTCACCGGATCTGTCGGAAGAAAACCTGACGTTTATTCATGTGCCTGAAGGGCGGGCTAACCGTCCTGGCTGGTACTTATATAATCAGTCGCCGGATATGGACTCCATTATCAGTCACCAGCCACTGGAATACAGCCGTTACCTGATAAAACTGGTGGCATGGGCATGGTTTAATGGTCTGCAGACCCGTAAGACACGACTGCATATTAAAGGGAATGGCGGTTGTGATGCCGGACGTTTACAGGAAGTGGTTAACGATATATCACAACAGTTTCCGTTACGGGTTCCGGCACCGACGCCGAAAGCATTGTACAGCCCGTGCGAGATCCGACACCTGGCGATTCTGGTGAATCTGGAATATGACCCGACAGCGGAATTTCGTAATCAGGTGGTACATTTTGATTTCCGTAAACTGGATGTTTTCAGTTTCGGCCAGCAGCAACGTTGTCTGATCGGCAGTATTGATCTGTTGTATCGAAATTCGTGGAACGAGGTTCGCACACTGCATTTCAGTGGTGAGCAGGCGATGATCGAAGCACTGAAAACCATTCTGGGAAAAATGCATCAGGATGCATTACCACCGGATGCGGTCGACGTCTTTTGTTATAGCCAGCATTTGCGGGGATTGATCCGTACCCGTGTGCAGCAGCTGGTCTCTGAATGTATTGATATCCGTCTGTCCAGTACCCGCCAGGAACCGGGCCGCTTTAAAGCCCTGCGGCTGGCTGGTGATACCTGGGGAGTCTTTTTCGAGCGGATGAGTGTGTCGGTACAGAAACTGGAGAATGCTGTGGAGTTTTACGGGGCCATTTCTAATAACAAACTGCATGGCCTGTCGATCAAGGTGGATTCACTGCAGGCCGATGTTCCGGCAGTGGTTAATGGCTATGCCAGTGAAGGAATTATTCAGTTTTTTTTCGAAAATAACCCGCAGTCGGATGACTTCAGTATTTATATCCTGGATGAAAGTAACCGGGTGGAGGTCTATCGTCACTGTGAAGGAAGTCGTGAAGAGCTGGTGCGTGATGTCAGTCGTTTTTACTCTTCCTCTCACGATCGTTTTACCTATGGATCCAGCTTCGTGAATTTCAATCTGCCCCAGTTTTATCAGCTGGTCACGGATGAAGGTAAAAGCCGGGTGCTGCCGTTTCGTTCTGTCTCTCATGATGAAGTGGCAGAAGATGTTTCGCCGCAATTCAGTCGTGACGTGCTGCCGCGTTCCCGAAACCTGTTTTAAAGCATAACGGCCCGCGGTCTGTCGCCGGGACCGTCACTGGCCGGTCAGAAGCTGAATTTTTCACCGGACTGCAGGCTGCAGGCTTCAGCCAGCAGGTGCCAGAAGTCACTGCCGGTGCGGTCACATACCCAGATCGGTGACTGATAGCTGAAGTGGTATCCACCGGTTTTGGTCGCCAGCCAGACCTGGTGCAATGGCTCCTGACGGTTAATGACAATTTTAGTGCCATTGTCGAAACTCAGGGTCATTACGCTGCCATGGGTTTCATAATCAATATCAGCATCGCCCTCATGCGCATCCAGACGTTCTTCGACGGCCAGTAGCAATTGGTCTGCCAGTTGGTGAAATTCACTGTCGTTCATCATAGCTCCCGTGTTTTTGGCAAAGTATAGCGCGCTGATATTGTTTGCCAATCATTGTCTGGCGCGGCAGGGATCAGATATTAAGCAGCTTATGCGAATTCAGGGATTTTCTGTTGCTTTTCCTTGTTCAACTGCGATGATAAGTGAACAGGAAAAAGCACAGAATGAGTGTAATCAAGATGAAGAAAATGTTCGGCTGGCTGGCGTTAATCGTGATCCCTGCGGTACTGACGGGATGCGGTCTGAAAGGCCCCCTTTACTTTCCTAAAACCGAAACCACACAGCAGGAACAGCAGCAAACAGCCCCGGTAAACACCTCGGAAACTGATGCGGCAGCGCCAGCGGGCACAGTGGCACCGTAACTAACCGATCACCGGCGGAGCAAAACATGCAGTTTTCTAAAATGCACGGCCTCGGCAATGATTTTATGGTCGTTGACGCAGTGACTCAGAATGTATTCTTTTCGCCGGAACTCATTCGCCGGCTGGCAGATCGCCATCTCGGGGTCGGGTTTGATCAGTTACTTATTGTCGAACCTCCTTATGATCCCGAGCTGGATTTTCATTATCGTATTTTTAATGCCGATGGCAGTGAAGTCGCCCAGTGCGGTAATGGCGCTCGTTGTTTTGCCCGGTTTGTCCGCCTTAAAGGCCTGACTAACAAAAGCGATATTCGTGTCAGTACCCAGACCGGAAGAATGACGCTCAGTGTGACCAGTGATGAGCTGGTAAGGGTCAATATGGGCGAGCCGGATTTCGAGCCCGGTAATGTCCCTTTTCGCGCCAATAAAGCAGAAAATCTCTATTTAATGCGGTTGCAGGAGCAAACCATCATGTTTGGCGTCGTATCGATGGGCAACCCGCATTGTGTTATTCAGGTCGACAATATTACAACCGCGGCGGTTGAACTTATCGGCCCGCAAATGGAAAGCCATGAGCGTTTTCCGGAACGGGTAAATGTCGGGTTTATGGAAGTGGTCTCTGAGGCGCATATCCGGTTACGTGTTTTTGAACGCGGGGCAGGAGAAACCCGGGCCTGCGGCAGCGGTGCCTGTGCAGCAGTCGCCAGCGGAATTCAGCAAGGCCTGCTGGCAGATAAAGTCCGGGTCGATCTGCCGGGTGGCAGCCTGCATATTACGTGGGGAGGACCGGGCACGCCGTTATATATGACGGGGCCTGCAACACATGTCTATGACGGATTTATTCATTTATGAAATCAGATGAAGACCAGGAGTTACTGAATTCTGTGATGACTGACGATCAGTCGGTCAGTGATTATCTGCGCCTGAACCCCGATTTCTTTATCCGTAATGCGCGGCAGGTGGAACAGATGCAGGTACCGCATCCGGTGCGCGGCAGTACCTCGCTGGTGGAATGGCATATGGCTCGTCAGCGTAACCATATCCGGCTTCTTGAAGAAGAAATCACCCTGCTGATGGAGCAGGCCACGGCGAATCAGCAACTCTTCGGACAACTGCTGTCATTGCAGTCTCATCTGGCCAGTGCCGGTAGTTTAACGGAGATGCTGAGCCGGTTACATCGCTGGGCCAGGAATCTGGGGCTGGCCGGGGCCAGTGTGCGGTTATTCACGGAACACTGGCAAACGGGAGCGCCTTCAGAATTTACCCATCTCGGGTTATCCCGCCAGTCCTTTGATTCACTGCGTATTCAGCGGCTGGGACGCAGACAGCATTATCTGGGCCCGCTGAATGGCCCAGAGCTGTTACTGTTGCTGCCGGAAGCGAAAGCGATTGGTTCAGTTGCCATGTCGCTGATGGGCGAAAATGAAGATGTCGGGGTACTGATTTTCAGTAGTCGTGATAAACAGCATTACCACCCCGGTATGGGCACCGAATTACTGGAGTATCTGGCAGGTATGCTGCCTGCGTTACTGACACGCTGGATCAGCCGGCGATGAATACCCCGATCCCCGTAACGCTACAGAGTCCGGTTGACCAGTTTCTGCGCTATCTGAAAGTGGAACGACAACTTAGTCCGCTGACACAGACCAGTTATCAGCGCCAACTGGCAGCGCTGACAGAAATGATCAATGAGATGGGCCTTCAGCAGTGGTCGCTGCTTGAGCCAGCTCATGTGCGCGCACTCGCAGCCAGAAGCCGGCGAAACGGGTTACAGGCGACCAGCCTGGCCCTGCGTTTGTCGGCTTTGCGTAGCTTTCTCGACTGGCAGGTCGGGCAAGGGTTGTTGCCGGCGAATCCGGCCAAAGGTATTGCCACACCAAAAACGTCACGCCATTTACCGAAAAATATTGATGTTGATGAGATGGGGCAACTGCTGGACATTGATCTCAATGATCCCCTGTCGGTTCGTGACCGGACCATGCTGGAGGTGATGTACGGTGCAGGGTTGCGTTTATCTGAGTTAGTCAGTCTTGATTGTCGCGATTTCGATGCGGAGCAGGGCGAAGTCTGGGTAACAGGCAAAGGCAGCAAAGAACGTCGTTTACCGGTGGGACGTACTGCCTGTGAATGGCTGCAGCGCTGGCTGGAGATGCGCGATTTATTCGGGCCGCAGGACGATGCGGTTTTTCTCTCGATGCAGGGGAAACGTATTTCGGCCCGAAATGTACAAAAACGCTTTGCCGGCTGGGGCATCCGCCAGGGACTGAACAGTCATATTCATCCGCATAAATTACGCCATTCCTTTGCGACTCATATGCTTGAATCGAGTGGCGATTTACGTGCGGTGCAGGAACTGCTGGGCCATGCCAGCCTGTCCACTACCCAGATCTATACGCACCTGGATTTTCAGCATCTGGCATCTGTGTATGATGCTGCACATCCCCGAGCGAAACGAGGAAAAAAATAATGCGTTTTTACCGGCCAGCCGGCACTGTCAGTGCCATGACCTTTGACCTGGATGATACGCTGTATGAAAACAGCGATGTTATCCTGACTACGGTCGAGAAGACTCATCAGGCATTACAGGATTTTCATCCGGTATTGCAAAACGTGACGCTGTCAGACTATGAGCTGGCACGTGAAGAGATTAAATATCATCAGCCAGACAGCGTACATGATGTGACCCTGTGGCGGGAAAAATCTGTATACCTGCTGATGCAAAAGCACGGATTATCTGAACAGCTGTGTCAGCAAGGGGCATCTCATGTGATGTCGGTATTTGCCGCCTGGCGCAGTCAGGTCCATATGCCGCAGAGTACCCATGACGCGCTGCAATACCTGGCTGAGCGTGTTCCGCTGGCCGCGATCACTAACGGTAATGCCGACCCGCAACTGATGGGCATTGCCGGCTACTTTCGTTTTATACTGCGGGCCGGCCCTGACGGGCGGGCGAAACCAGCGCAGGATATGTACCGGCTGGCGGCCAGTCATCTGGGGTTACCGGCCGGTGAAATTCTGCATGTCGGCGATGATTTAACTACGGATGTGGCCGGATCGCTGCTCAGCGGGTTTCAGTCCTGCTGGATTAACCCGTTCCGGCGTAACCTGATGACAGCCTGTGATGCACGCCTGTTACCACACATGGAAATTTCACGGTTGGATTCCCTGACTACACTGGTATAATGGCTGTAAAAATATACAGTTAAATTCTCCTGATTCGCGGTGCCTATGGACGTTTCTGATCTGCTCAACAGTTTAAATGATAACCAGCGTGAAGCCGTTGCGGCACCGCGCAGTAATTTGCTGGTACTGGCCGGGGCGGGCAGTGGTAAAACCAGGGTGCTGGTTCATCGTATTGCCTGGTTACTGACCGTCGAAAACTGTTCCCCGTATTCGATTATGGCGGTGACCTTTACCAATAAAGCCGCTGCAGAAATGCGTCACCGAATTGAGCAGGTGCCTGGCACCAGCCAGGGGGGGATGTGGATTGGTACTTTCCATGGACTGGCTCACCGCTTATTACGCGCACATCCGCTGGATGCCGGATTACCTCAGGATTTCCAGATCCTCGACAGTGAAGACCAGCTACGGTTATTGAAACGCTTAATTAAGGCCATGAACCTTGATGACAAACAGTGGCCGGCACGTCAGGCGATGTGGTACATCAACGGTAAAAAAGACGAAGGATTGCGGCCTAAGCATATCGACAGCTACGGTAACCCGGTAGAGCAAACCTGGCTGAAAGTGTACCAGGCCTATCAGGAAGCCTGTGACCGTGCCGGGCTGGTGGATTTTGCCGAACTATTATTACGCGCTCACGAATTATGGCTGAATAAACCGCATATTCTTAACCATTATCGTGAACGTTTTACTAACCTGCTGGTGGACGAATTCCAGGATACTAACAACATCCAGTATGCCTGGATCCGTATGCTGGCGGGGGACAGTGGCAAAGTAATGATCGTCGGCGATGATGACCAGTCTATCTATGGCTGGCGTGGTGCTCAGGTCGAAAATATTCAGCGCTTTCTCACGGATTTTAACGGTGCCAGAACAATCCGGCTGGAACAAAACTATCGCTCTACCAGTAATATCCTGAAAGCTGCCAATACCCTGATTGCCAATAATCAGGGGCGGTTAGGGAAACAGCTGTGGACTGAAGACGGTGAAGGCGAACCCATCTCGTTATATTGTGCATTTAATGAACTCGACGAGGCACGGTTTGTTGTCGGGCGGATTAAACACTGGCATGAACAGGGTGGGGCGCTGGCAGACTGTGCCATCCTGTACCGCAGTAATGCCCAGTCGCGGGTACTGGAAGAGGCGTTACTGCAAAGCAGCCTGCCGTACCGGATTTATGGCGGGATGCGCTTTTTCGAACGTCAGGAAATTAAAGATGCCCTCGCCTACTTACGCCTGATATCGAACCGTAATGATGATGCCGCTTTCGAACGTGTGGTCAATACACCAACCCGGGGAATCGGCGACCGGACTCTGGAAGTCGTGCGTCAGGCAGCCCGAGACAGACAACTGACCCTCTGGCAATCTGCGCGGGAACTGTTGTCTGAAAAGGCGCTGGCGGGCAGAGCTGCATCTGCATTATTGCGCTTTATTGAACTGGTTGACTCACTGTCACGGGAAACCAGTGAACTGTCGCTGCATGTGCAAACTGACCGGGTAGTAAAAGATTCCGGGCTGTGGATGATGTATGAACAGGAAAAAGGTGAAAAAGGCCAGACGCGTATCGAAAACCTTGAGGAACTTGTGACGGCAACCCGTCAGTTTAGTTATCAGGATGAAGATCAGGATTTGATGCCATTACAGGCATTTTTGTCACACGCAGCGCTGGAAGCCGGTGAAGGGCAGGCGGATAAATGGCAGGATGCGGTACAGCTGATGACCATGCATGCTGCGAAAGGGCTGGAATTTAGTCAGGTATTTATTGTCGGCATGGAAGAGGGGATGTTCCCGAGTCAGATGTCACTGGAAGAAGGCGGACGTCTGGAAGAAGAACGCCGTCTGGCCTATGTCGGCGTGACCCGTGCTATGCAGAAACTGACGCTGACCTATGCCGAGAGTCGCCGGTTATACGGTAAAGAGGTATATCACCGCCCGTCACGGTTTATTGGTGAGATCCCTGAGGACTGTGTGGAGGAGGTCAGATTACGGGCCAGTGTCAGCCGGCCGGTCAGCCACCAGCGAATGGGGGCACCGGTGACGGCCAATGACAGCGGTTATTCTCTGGGACAGCGGGTCCGGCATGCGAAGTTTGGTGAAGGCACTATTGTTAACCTGGAAGGCAGTGGTGAGCATTGTCGCCTGCAGGTCGCATTTCAGGGCCAGGGGATAAAGTGGCTGGTTGCCGCCTATGCAAGGCTGGAAAACGTCTGAGGACGGGTAGTTTCCTTGACGATTTTTTCGTCCCATCGTAACATGCGCGCACTATTATTATCAGAGGACAACGCCTTGGACACGCCCAGTCGCTGCTGGCACACAGACCTGAACAACAGGCGAAACTGTTAAGGCAACCTCTTTTACCGGTAGCCCTGACGGTTATCGGTAACTCTCTGTAAATCATCGTCATCTGAGCCAGCACTGATTTACCATTCCTGTGGTTTATCGTGTTCAGGCGCCTGCTGTGCCAATCATCGGTTTTCCTGCGGTGTACAGCCTTGTCCCGTCATATAAGATATGGGGAGTACGTACTGCTATGCTGAGTGCATTTAAACTGGAAGACAATCGGTTAACCCGTCTGGAAATGGAAAGTGACGATAGTCAGCTTACGTCCTCAGTCTGGATTGATTTGATTGAACCTGAAGAACAGGAACGTGACTATATTCAGGAACAGCTGGGACAGAGCCTGGCAACACGTCCTGAACTGGAGGATATCGAAGCATCGGCACGTTTCTTCGAAGATGAAGACGGCCTGCATATCCACTCATTCTTCTTTTTTGAAGATGCAGATGATCATGCGGGTAATGCGACCGTCGCTTTTACTATCCGTGACGGTCGTTTGTTTACGTTGCGTGAACGTGAGTTACCGGCATTCCGCTTATACCGGATGCGGGCCCGTAATCAGACCCTGATTGACGGTAACGCGTTTGAGCTGTTACTGGACCTGTTCGAAACTAAAATCGAACAGCTGGCGGATGAGATTGAAAATATTTATACGGCGCTGGAGAAATTAAGTCGCGTCATTATGGAAGGACAGCAGGGTGAAGAATATGATGAAGCCTTGTCGCGACTGGCTGAACTGGAAGATATCGGCTGGAAAGTCCGCCTGTGTCTGATGGATACCCAGCGGGCACTGAATTTTCTGGTCAGAAAAGCCCGTTTGCCTGCCAATCAGCTTGAACAGGCCCGGGAGATTCTGCGCGATATAGAATCACTGCTGCCGCATAATGAATCCCTGTTCCAGAAAGTTAACTTTCTGATGCAGGCTGCGATGGGTTTTATCAGTATTGAACAAAACCGCATCATTAAAATCTTCTCGGTAGTTTCTGTGGTTTTCCTGCCACCGACCCTGGTAGCTTCCAGCTACGGGATGAACTTTGAGTTCATGCCGGAACTGAAGTGGAGCTTCGGTTATCCCGGCGCGATTGTACTGATGATCCTTGCGGCACTGGCCCCCTACCTCTACTTTAAACGACGTAACTGGCTATAAGCCCCGTTATACAGGCAGCCTGGCGGGCTGCCTGCTGTGCGCTGGTTTCACAATATTCCTCAATCCCCTGAGCTGCCAGTACCAGTACCGGATCGCCGCGGAATGTACTGGTCTGGGGCAGAGAAAGATCAGAGTCCTGCAAAAGGCTGCAGAGCTGTTAACGGCTCTGCAGTAATCGCTAAAACGAGGGATCAGTATTCTGAGTCGGTAATCACTTCTTCACCGAGATCGCCGGCTTTTGGCAGTGGTAAATAAGAAGAGTTTGCGGCCCGCAGTACCCGGATACCCCGCGCCCCGGCTTCACGGGCTGCGGTAATATCGCTGTCTGCATCACCGTAGTAGATACGAATATTTTTCTGTTTAATCCAGCGGATTTTGGTGTTTTCACCGGCCCGAAAACCGCTGAAAATCACCGGGTTCATTTTATCCTGTGGAATAGAGAAATCCTGTTGCAGGATCCGGCTGACGGTTTCGGTGCTGGTCGGGGTTCGTGCTGTAATAAAATAGACCTGATCGCCGCGCTGTAAATGCATCTGAATCAGCTGGCGTGCAACCTGTTTGGGAATACTGAATTCATCCCAGCCATTATTCATTTTTTCCCAGAACTGCGGATTATTCAGGTAATCATTATTGCCCGGTGAAAACATTTTCTGGCCGCGGTAAAAACCGGGTGTTGAATAAAGCACCGTATCGTCAATATCAAAACCGACCGCCATCGGTGGACGGCCCCGTAAATTGTTCTCAATCTGTGCCACTGATACCCAGTGTATGGGTTGCCGGTGCGCCAGCCCGGCAGCAGTGATACCTGAGTATAACGGCGTAGCGGGCTGGACCTCGCTGGCCTGAGCCAGAGGCTGCAGAACCAGCAGAGAAAGGGTACACAGAGAAAAAAGCAGTTTACGTAATCTCATAACGGTGAGTCCTGGTATTTGTTAATGAATCAATAAGATAATGGCTATCTGATAGCATTAACGGGACACTCTGTAAAATAATTATTGCGGTTTTATGAGGTGGTTACGGTTGCCGTATTATCTGCCGGCTAGCCGATCAGGTAAGTTGCCGTCGCGGTAGCAATATAGTCCTGTTGTTGATTATGTAATTCGACCCGGCCGACGGCGACTTTATTACCGGCCCGGAGCAGCTGTGCGGTAGCGATAAATTTCTCTCCGCGTCCGGGACGTAAATAGTCAACCCGTAAGTCAATGGTGCCCATCCGTGAAATACGCTGACGAAGTTCTTCTTCACTGATCATATCCTGGCGGGTCAGGGCATGGTTAACACAAACCAGTCCGGCGGCCACGTCCAGCACCGAAGCAATGACACCGCCGTGCAGAATATTTTGCAGGGCATTACCCACCAGTGATGGCGCATTTTCCAGGGTCAGGATGGCCTGTTGATCATCCAGATGCTCCAGCTTCAGCCCCAGCGCCCGGTTAAAAGGCATACTGTTTACAAAGATATCACTGACCAGGGTTCTTGCCTGATGTTGTGTCAGATAACGCAGGCTCATAATTCACCTGTGGCAGGTTATTCGGCTAAGTCATTTTCTAATATTATGCTGTTATTCATCGGCTTTCCAGGTGAATATGAGCGGCCATTTTTTGGCATTTAACGATGTGACTGCATCGTTTTTGGTTTTTTTTTCTATCTTCGGGAGTATAGATTATGCGTTTCTTTGGCTACGGAATGGCTGCTGCCTTGCTGGTGCCTGCGCTGGTACAGGCGAAGGAAGCTAAAATATGCGAGGTTCATGATAATCCCGCTGTGCGCGGCAGTATCATCGCTAACTTACTGGAAAAGCATGATAATGCTTTTTTACTGTATCCCTATGAGAGTAATTATGTGCTCTATACGGATACCAGTAATATGAACACCCCGGCCATTTCCAGCTACCGCTGGGCAGATAAAGCGAATAAAGATGAATTAAAATTTCAGCTGAGCCTGGCGTTCCCTCTCTGGCGCGGGATTGCCGGTGACAATTCGGTACTGGCAATGTCTTATACTCAACGCTCGTGGTGGCAGATTTCAAATACCAAAGCGTCGTCACCGTTTCGCGAAACAAACTATGAACCACAGCTTTTTGTTGGCTGGGCAACAGATTACCGGTTGGGTAACTGGACATTACGTGATGTGGAACTGGGTTTCAATCATCAGTCCAATGGCCGGAGCGACCCGACTTCACGTAGCTGGAACCGGGTATATGCCCGTTTGATGGCAAAAAATGGTAATATGCTGGCAGAGATCAAGCCCTGGTATCGTATTCCCGAAAGTGCGGGCAGTGACGATAATCCGGACATTACTAAGTATATGGGCTATTACCGGGCGAAACTCGGGTATATGCTGGGTGACAGTATCTTCAGTATTGAAGGCAACTATAACTGGAACACCGGTTTCGGTGGCGCCTTACTTGGCTGGAGTTATCCGGTCACAGAGCATGTGCGTTTCTATACTCAGCTGTTTAGCGGTTATGGTGAGTCACTGATTGATTACAATCACCGCCAGACCAGGATTGGCGTCGGTTTTACTTTAAATGATTTATTCTGATTAAGAGCGCAGGAAATTTGTGACAACATCGGCAGTTATTCCGCAGCAGGATCATGCTCAGCAAATCCTGCGGGATATTTTTGGTTATCAGCACTTTCGCCCCGGCCAGCAAACCATCATTCAGGCATCTCTTGACGGACAGGACTGCCTGGTGGTTATGCCAACCGGTGGCGGGAAGTCGCTGTGCTATCAGATCCCTGCGCTGGTTAGCGAAGGTCTGACGCTGGTGGTATCCCCGCTGATCTCCCTGATGAAAGATCAGGTCGATCAGTTACTGGCAAATGGTGTCATGGCTGCCAGCCTTAACTCTTCTCAGACCCGCGAGCAGCAACAGCAAATTTATGCTGACTGTCGGCAGGGGCGGATAAAATTACTGTATGTCGCGCCTGAGCGTCTGATGATGGACAGCTTTCTTGATGCACTTAGCCAGTGGCAACCGGTGATGCTGGCGGTCGATGAAGCCCACTGTATCTCACAATGGGGACATGACTTCCGCCCGGAATATGGTGCGCTTGGGGTATTGCGACAGCGTTTTCCGCAACTGCGGATTATGGCTCTGACCGCGACAGCCGATAACGCGACCCGCCATGATATTCTGCAACAGTTGCAGTTGCAGGACCCGCTGATCCAAATCAGTAGTTTTGACCGCCCGAATATCCGCTATACGCTGCTGGAAAAGTACAAACCGACCGAACAATTACTGCGTTATGTTCAGGATCAGCGCGGTAAGAGCGGTATCATTTATTGTAACAGCCGCGCTAAAGTTGAAGACACGGCAGCACGCTTACAAAGCCGCGGGATCAGTGCCGGTGCCTATCATGCCGGACTGGATGTGCAGCAACGTGCCAGCGTCCAGGAAGCATTTCAGCGTGACGATCTGCAACTGGTAGTGGCTACGGTGGCTTTCGGGATGGGGATTAATAAGCCGAATGTCCGTTTTGTGGTGCATTTTGATATCCCGCGTAATATCGAATCCTATTATCAGGAAACCGGTCGTGCAGGCCGTGACGGTCTGCCTGCTGAAGCGATGATGCTGTATGATCCCGCCGATATGGCCTGGCTGCGACGCTGCCTGGAAGAAAAACCGCCGGGCGCGATGCTGGATATTGAACGCCATAAACTTAATGCGATGGGTGCTTTTGCTGAAGCACAGACCTGCCGCCGTCTGGTACTGCTGAATTACTTTGATGAAGGGCGACAGCAGCCGTGTGGTAACTGCGATATCTGTCTGGACCCGCAGAGGCGTTATGACGGACTGGTGGATGCACAAAAAGCCTTATCCGCTATTTACCGGGCAGGACAACGCTTCGGTATGGGCTATATTGTGGAACTACTGCGTGGTGCGGCCAGCCAGCGTATTAAGGATAACGGACATGATAAATTGCCGGTATACGGCATCGGGCGTGAACAATCCCATGAACATTGGGTCAGTGTATTACGCCAGCTGATCCATCTGGGTCTGGTGACCCAGAACATCAGTCAGCATTCTGCGCTGCAGCTGACCGAGGCGGCCAGACCGGTATTGCGCAGTGAACATCCGCTGATGCTTGCGGTGCCGCGCGTGGTGGCCCTGAAACCCCGCCAGGGAATGAGCAGGGTGCCCGGAGGCAATTATGACCGTAAGTTATTTGCCAGACTCAGGAAATTACGTAAAACCATTGCTGACGAAGAGAGTATTCCCCCTTATGTGGTGTTCAATGACGCGACATTAATCGAAATGGCGGAACTGTTACCGGTTTCCGCTTCTGAAATGCTGAGTGTAAATGGTATTGGTCAGCGAAAACTGGAACGTTTCGGCCAGCCCTTTATGCAGATGATTAAACAACATCTCAGCGATTTGTAATCTGTCCCTGTTTTTCTTTCTTTATCTGAGGAGTTTCCGGCATGTTAATGTCGTTTCTGACTCTGGCGCTTGTGCAGTTGCTGGCACTGATGAGCCCGGGTCCTGATTTCTTTTTTATTTCACAAACTGCCGTCAGCCGTTCTTCACGTGATGCGTTGATGGGGGTTCTCGGTGTGACACTGGGGGTGGCTATCTGGGCAGCGGTGGCACTGCTGGGACTGAATCTGTTGCTGGCAAAAATGGCCTGGCTGCATCAGCTGATTATGCTGGGCGGCGGGCTGTATCTGTTATGGATGGGCTGGCAATTATTATGCTCTGCACGGCGTCAGCATTTACAGCCGGACAGGGTTCAGCCGGCACCGGTGCTGGCGAAGCAGGGGCGAACGTTCCTCAAGGGGTTACTGACTAACTTGTCGAATCCAAAAGTTGTGATCTATTTTGGCAGTGTTTTTTCGCTGTTTGTCGGTGATGATGTCAGCACTATGCAGCGCTGGGGCATTTATGCACTGATCCTGCTGGAAACACTGGGGTGGTTTACACTGGTAGCGACGGTATTTGCCTTACCATGGATGCGCCGCAAATATCAGCAACTGGCGAAATGGCTGGATGGTGCCGGCGGAATACTGTTTACAGCCTTTGGCCTGCACTTAATCATATCCGGTTAAACCCGCTGCCGGGCCGTGAAGGTACGGACCCGGCAGATAATTAATGGCTGTGTCGTGCAGTTGCCAGTACGACCCCGATAGCAATAAAAACACTGCCAAAAATACGGTTCAGTAACTGCATTTGATGCGGGCCACGTATCCAGCGTGAAATACGGGTCGACAGTAACGCGTAACCCTGCATGACCAGAATATCCACACTGATAGTGGTCAGGCCCAGCACCAGATATTGCAGCATTTGGGGCTGATGGGGAATGATAAACTGTGGAAACAGCGCTGCCAGAAACACAATACTTTTCGGATTGGTCAGATTTACCAGCACCGCCCGTTTAAATACTCTGCCGCGGGATGTTGCTTTCGCCACCGCATTCAGGTCAATAGCACCTTTGGTTCTCCATTGCTGTATCCCTAACCAGATAAGATAAGCAGCACCGGCCCATTTCAGGATTTCAAAAGCGATTAATGAATGAGAAAATAAAGCACCAAGGCCGATACCGACTAACAGAATATGGGTGGCGAGGCCAACTTGTAATCCGGCAATAGAAATCTGAGTGCCCCTGAAACCATGGCTGATACCGGTACTCATGGTATTAATGGCTCCGGAACCAGGGGAAAGGCTTAACAGGGTAGTGGTCAGCAGGTAGGTGATCCACCAGTCAAAGGTCATTGATGTCGCTCCAGTCTTCAGCAGAGAAACAACAGAATACGTTATAATTCCATCAGACGATACCGGGATTTCAGCCGTTTTCCAGACCACAGAAAACGCCGAAGGGAGAGTAATGAAACAGCTTACGCAACGCTGGTTGCACCGTGAAAAAGAGTTTTCGGCGTTTGTTACCGGTCCTTTGCTCCACTTCTGGCGTCGCCGCCAGGAGAAATCATTTACCGGCACTGGCGGGCTGAATATCCGCTATGTCAGTTTCACATCCCCGCAACACCATAAAGCGATTATGGTTTCCCCCGGGCGGATTGAGAGTTACGTCAAATACCCTGAAGTGGCTTATGATCTGTTTCAGTGTGGCTACGATGTCTTTATTATCGATCACCGGGGGCAGGGCTTATCGGACCGTATGCTGGAAGATACCCATCGCGGGCACGTAGAGAATTTTTCTGACTACGTGGATGACCTGCATAAGTTCTGGCAGATCACTCTTTCCGATACGCGTTATCAGCAAAAGTTTGCGCTATCCCATTCTATGGGGGGCGCGATTCTGGCATTGTTACTGCGCCGTCACCCTGAACTGGTTGATGCAGCAGCATTACTGGCTCCGATGTTTGGCATAGTGCTGCCGATGCCTGAGTGGATGGCAGAACGAATTCTTAACTGGACCGAAACCCGGTCGGGATTACGTGAAGGGTTTGCTCTGGGTACGGGGCGCTGGCATGCGCCGCCCTTTGCCGTAAATACGCTGACCCACAGCCGGGTCCGCTACCAGCGTAACTTACGTTTTTATGCTGATGAACCGGCATTACAGGTCGGCGGGCCGACGGCACACTGGGTACGGGAAAGTCTTAATGCCGGACATGAAATTCTGCGCGATGCTGCACAGATCACTACACCGATGCTGATCATTCAGGCCGAAGAAGATCTGGTGGTGGAAAATCAGGCGCAGGATCAATTCTGTGAATTACGACGGCTTGCGGGGACCCCTTGTGAAGGGGAAGCGCCGCAGGTTATCAGTGGTGCACGCCATGAAATATTATTCGAAAAAGATGAAATGCGGGCGCGGGCACTGAATCTTGCGGTCAGCTATTTTGACCGGTTTGGATGTTAATCATCGACGATAGCCATACCTTACCTCCGGAAACTCCGGTCTGACGTTAATTAAAGAGGTTTTCATGTACCATATTGTTGCTTCCGACCTGGATGGAACGCTACTTTCTCCTGATCACTCTTTGTCTGCTTACACCCGTGATACCTTGCAGAAGTTAACCCGTAAAGGGGTTCATTTTGTGTTTGCTACCGGCCGCCATCATATTGATGTCGCGCAGATGCGGCAGAAGCTGGGTATCGAAGCTTATATGATCACGTCGAACGGAGCGAGGGTACATGACCTTGCGGGTAACCTGATTTTTGCCCATAACCTGGACCCGGCGATTGCGTCAGAGCTGTACCGCCTGAAATATACCTCGGATGATATTCTGACTCAGGTTTATCGCAATGATGACTGGTATATCAGTCGGCATAGCGAAAAAGAGCGTGAATTCCTCCGTGAGTCGGAGTTTAATTATCAGATATTTCAGCCTGACGGGCTGGCGACTGATGGTATCAGTAAAGTCTTTTTTACCTGTGATCAGCATCAGACACTGGCTGAGCTTGAGCTGGCGATTATTGCCCGCTGGGGCGACCGGGTTAATGTGAGTTTCTCCCTGCCCGGCTGTCTGGAAGTGATGGCCGGAGGTGTCTCAAAAGGCCATGCGCTGGATGAAGTGGCAAGACGGTTAGGTTATAACCTGCAGGACTGTATCGCGTTTGGTGACGGGATGAACGATAAAGAAATGCTGAGCATGGCAGGCAAAGGCTGCATTATGCAAAATGCCCATCAGCGGCTACCTTCGCTGCTGACCGGGCTGGAAGTGATTGGCAGTAATGCGGAAGATGCGGTTCCCCGTTATTTAGAAAAGCAGTACAGCGACTGATCCTTCCTGCCATCGCCCGGGCAAGTCCTGACCGGACTGTCCGGGCGATAGAGTGCCTCTCCGCAGTATGATTTTTATGATATCAGTTGCTGTTTATGGCGTTTTTCACTCAGCGTGGTTAACAGCAGCAGTAATACTGCCAGTATACAGCCGGCAATCATGACCATAAAACCGCCATTCCAGCCAAAAAAATCCACCGTATAACCAACAATTGCACTGGCGGCAACCGATCCGCCAAGGTAACCAAACAGACCGGTAAATCCGGCGGCGGTGCCCGCTGCTTTTTTGGGTGCCAGCTCCAGCGCATGCAGACCAATCAGCATCACCGGTCCGTAGATCAGAAAACCAATCACCACCATACAGGCCATATCAATGCCGGGGTTGCCGGGCGGGTTAAGCCAGTAAATAAGAGTGGCAATGGTCACCAGTGTCATAAAAAAGACGCCGGTGATCCCGCGGTTACCTTTGAAAATTTTATCTGACATCCAGCCGCACAACAGCGTTCCCGGAATACCGGCATATTCATACAGGAAGTAGGCCCAGGATGATTTATCCAGTGAAAAATTTTTAACTTCTTTCAGGTAGGTCGGAGACCAGTCGAGAATACCGTAGCGCAGTAAATACACGAAGACATTGGCCAGCGCGATGTACCACAGTAATTTATTGGGCAGGATATATTGCGTAAAGATTTGCCGGGCGGTTAATTCAACTTCATGTTTCTCGTTATAGTCTGCGGGATAGTCATTTTTGTAGGCTTCTATCGGGGGTAATCCGCATGACTGCGGGGTATCACGCATTAATCCATAGGCCAGCAAGGCTACGCCGATAGCGGCAATCGCCGGCATATATAATGCGGCCTTCCAGTCATTAAACCAGGCCATCCCCAGCAGAAATAGCAGCGGAGGCAGGCCTCCGCCGACGTTATGTGCACAGTTCCATACGGAGACAATGCCTCCCCTTTCTTTCTGTGACCACCAATGGACCATGGTCCGGCCGCAGGGAGGCCAGCCCATCCCCTGAAACCAGCCACAGATAAACAGCAGCACAAACATAATCATAATACCGGATGTCGCCAGCGGGACAAATCCCATAACCAGCATGACGACTGCTGCCATTATCAGTCCTGCGGGTAAAAATACACGCGGGTTCGACCGATCAGATACTGAACCCATAATGAATTTAGAAAACCCATAGGCAATCGAAATTCCGGATAAGGCAAAACCCAGATCGCCGCGGGAAAAACCCTGCTCGATCAGATAAGGCATAGCCAGGGTAAAGTTTTTACGAACCAGGTAATAAGCGGCGTAACCAAAGAAAATCCCGATAAAAATTTGCCAGCGCAGGCGACGATATAACGGATCGATGGCGGCCGGATCTGCCGGTGAAATATGGGGTGCGGGTTTAAACAGACTCAGCATTAACGTCCCTCCGGGAGAAAGCATTCCTTAAGTGTGGGCTGGCAATGGATAAGAATTTTCCGTCCTGCCAGCAGGATACCGGCCTCAGGGTAGCTTTCGTGACGGGAATTACCTTGACTGAGTACACAGATGTTACAAATTAATGACAATTTATAGGTGTTTATAAGATGTCAGGGAAACCTGAGTCTCGTATCCGCCACTTTTCATGTTGACCGGCAACCGAGTCGCTGGCCGGATCACTCGTGGTTGCATACGTCGTTTTCGCCGGCAGGGAAATATTTCGCCGGAGGGATTCAGAGTGCCGGATTTCTCTGACCTGCCGGCCGTGAAGCATCACGGACAAAAGGCAACTGTTCACAGGCGTGCTGCCGTGCAGAACGGATAAATGCCTCGGTCACTGGCTGACGTTGTTCACCGTCGCGTACCGCCGCATACAAACGGCTCCACAAACCTTCTCCGGGGGTTTTTGTGATAATCAGCTGCTGGCGTTCAAAACTTTCTACTACCCAGTGTGGTAACGCAGCAATACCCATTTTTGCAGCCACCATCTGAATCAGCAGCAAAGTATTATCAACACTTTTTAATGCCAGACTGATACCGGCAGGTTGCAGGAAATGTCGCCAGATATCCAGACGCTGACGCTGAACCGGATAAATCAGCAGAGTTTCGGTGCTAAGATCTTCAGGAGTAATAACGTCTTTTTTCGCCAGCGGATGGTCTGGTGCCATCACCAGCCGGACTTCAAAATCAAATAATGGTGAATAGTGCAATCCGCTGCGTGGCAGGATATCGGAGGTCAGTACAATATCCAGTTCGCCCTGTTGTAATGCGGGCTGCGGATCAAAGGTAACACCGGATTTGAAATCGACCGCGACCCGCGGCCAGTTGCTGCCAAAAATATCCAGTGCCGGAGTCAGCCATTGAATACAGCTATGACATTCAATCGCAATTCGTAGCGTCGTCTGTTGGGGCTCATGACAGGATTGCAGTGCCTGCTGGATCTGAGGCAGGACCTGATCTGCCAGTTGCAGCAGTGTTTCCCCCTGTGGTGTAAAACGTAAAGGCTGACTTTTCCGGACAAACAGCCGGAAACCGAGACGCTGCTCAAGGTCACTGAACTGATGAGAAAGAGCAGACTGGGTCTGATGTAAGTGTGCTGCGGCACCTGCCAGCGAGCCGGTTGTTCTGAGGGCCTGTAGGGTTTTCAGGTGCTTAATCTCGATCATGAGACGCCTTCATAGTGATGTTGAATTATTTGCGCTTGTGGATACAACAGTACCTGCAGATTATGGATGTGTAAACATCTGGACGGCTAAACATCTGAAAAATATTCTCAGCAACCTGTGACTTCCGGCAGGCGGGTGAATAATGGTACTGCTGCCATGGGCCCGGGGCTGAGACAGCGTCTTTCACTGACAGGAACTTATGCCATGACAATTCAGAATCACACATTAGGATTTCCGCGGATCGGCCTGGGACGCGAACTGAAAAAAGCTCAGGAAAGCTACTGGGCAGGTAAGTCCGGACAACAGGAGCTACTGGCAACCGGGCGTGAGCTCCGGGTGCGTCATTGGCAACAACAGAAGGATGCCGGGGTTGACTATATTCCTGTCGGTGATTTCGCATGGTATGACCATGTGCTGACAACCAGCCTGATGCTGGGTAATGTACCCGCCCGCCATCAGAGTGCGGACGGTCAGACAGACCTGGATACCTTATTCCGTATTGCCCGAGGCCGGGCGCCGACTGGTGAACCCGCCGCAGCGGCAGAAATGACGAAGTGGTTTAATACCAACTATCACTACATCGTGCCTGAATTTACCCGTGGTCAGACATTCACTCTGGCCTGGACCCAGTTACTGGACGAAGTGGATGAAGCACTGGCGCTGGGTTACCAGGTTAAGCCGGTCCTGCTGGGGCCGGTTACCTATCTGTGGCTGGGCAAAGTAAAAGGGGAAGTGTTTGATCGCCTGACGTTACTGCAGGATATTCTGCCGGTATACCAACAGGTACTTGCGGCGCTGGCTGAACGGGGTATTGACTGGGTACAGATTGATGAACCTGCGTTATCGCTGGAGTTACCGGCCAAATGGCTGAACGCTTTTAGCGAAGCTTATCAGGCATTGCAGGGTCATACCCGGCTGTTGCTGACGACCTATTTTGACAGTATCAGCCAGAACCTGTCGGTCATCCGACAATTACCTGTACAGGGATTGCATGTCGATCTGGTACACGGCCATGATGATATTCAGTGTATTCATAAGCAATTACCGATCGGCTGGCTATTGTCCGTCGGTGTCATTAACGGACGCAATGTATGGCGTGCCGACCTTAGCCGCTGGTTTGACCAGCTACAGCCTCTGGCCGCACAACGTGAAAATTTGTGGATAGGCACTTCATGCTCTTTATTGCACAGTCCGATTGATCTGAGTACTGAGACCCGGCTGGATGATGATGTGAAAAGCTGGTTTTCTTTTGCGGTACAGAAATGTGACGAACTGTCGCTGCTGAGTCATGCCCTGAAGAGTAACGATCCGCTTGCTCTGGAAAGCCACAGTGCGCCGATCCGCGCCCGTGAACAATCATCACGGGTACATAATCAGGCAGTCGCTGACCGTTTACATGCTATTCACTCACGGGACAGCGAACGTCAGCACCATTACCCGATCCGCGCGGCAGCACAGCGGCAACGTTTCAGTTTACCGGCCTGGCCAACAACGACGATTGGTTCATTCCCCCAGACGACGGAGATCCGCAGCCTGCGGCTGGATTTCAGGCAGGGACGACTGGACAGCCATCACTACCGGACCGGTATTTCTGAACATATCCGGCAGGCCATTGCTGAGCAGGAACGGCTGGGACTGGATGTGCTGGTGCACGGTGAAGCCGAACGTAATGATATGGTGGAATATTTCGGCGAACAGCTGGACGGTTTTGCTTTTACGCGGAATGGCTGGGTACAAAGCTATGGTTCACGTTGCGTCAAGCCGCCGATCATTATCGGCGATATCAGTCGCCCGCAGCCTGTGACGGTTGAGTGGGCCACCTATGCCCAGTCCCTGACTGATAAACCCGTAAAAGGGATGCTTACCGGCCCGGTCACTATCCTCTGCTGGTCATTTCCGCGTGAAGATGTGAGCCGTGAAACTATCGCCAGGCAGATTGCGCTGGCGTTACGTGATGAAGTTGCCGATCTGGAAAATGCCGGTATTGGGATTATTCAGATTGATGAGCCTGCATTACGTGAAGGCCTGCCATTGCACGATTCTGACCGTGCAGCGTATCTGGCCTGGGCAGTTAATGCCTTCCGCTTAATGGCCGCTGTTGCTGATGACGCTACCCAGATCCATACCCATATGTGTTATTGCGAGTTTAATGACATTATGGCTGCGATTGCTGCCCTGGATGCAGATGTCATCACCATCGAGACCTCGCGTTCCGATATGGAACTGCTGGAATCTTTTGAAGAGTTTGAATATCCGAATGAAATCGGACCGGGGGTCTACGATATCCATTCCCCGAATATCCCTGATGTGGCCGGTATCGAAAATCTGCTGCGTAAAGCGGCAAAATATATTCCGGCGCAGCGGCTATGGGTGAATCCGGATTGCGGACTAAAAACCCGTGGCTGGACTGAAACCCGTCAGGCGTTGGAAAATATGGTAACAGCAGCCAGAAATTTACGTCGCCAGTCAGCGTGATCCGCTGCCGGCTTCTCTGTGAAAGCTATCCCCGGGGACAATCAGCGCCCCGGGTGACAGGAGAGATTAACGTCCTTTTTTCTTTCTGCCCGGCTGAGTAAAACGCTTACGGGCTGCAGGTTTAGCTGCCGGTTTGTCCGCAGATTTTTGTGCTGGGCCATTTTTTTTCGCGGCAGGTTTCCCTTTGGGTTTGCCCTTATTTTCGGCAGGATCAAGGGATGAAGAGTGCTCAATCAGTCGGAACAGCTCGATCAGCTCATCATCCGTAAAATCACGCCACTCACCGGGAGGCAGCCCTTTCAGGCTGACATTCATGATCCGCACCCGCTCAAGTTTGGTGACTTCAAAACCGAAATGCTTACACATCCGGCGGATCTGACGGTTAAGTCCCTGTACCAGTGTGATACGAAACACCATCGGCGCTTCTTTCTTCACTTTACATTTTTTAGTGACCGTACCCAGCATCGGCACACCGGCTGCCATACCCTGAATAAACTCATCGGTGATCGGTTTGTTTACCGTAACCACATACTCTTTTTCGTGATCGTTACCGGCGCGCAGTATTTTATTGACCAGGTCACCGTGGTTGGTCAGGAAAATCAGCCCCTGAGAATCTTTATCCAGACGACCTATCGGGAATACCCGTTTGCTGTGATTCACGAAATCGACAATATTATCTTTTTCGCTTTCTTCGGTAGTACTGATAATACCGGTCGGCTTATTGAGGGCGATCAGGACTAAATCTTCCTCGTTACGCGGCTCAATCAGCTGGCCGTTAACTTTCACCACGTCTCCGGCATACACCTGGTCACCGACAGCAGCACGTTTACCGTTAATAAACACGTTACCTTGCTCAATAAAACGGTCAGCATCGCGGCGAGAGCAAATACCGCTCTCACTGATGTATTTGTTCAGTCGGGTCGATGAGTTGGTCAGCATGAATTCTCCGAAAAAAGCGGACTATACCTCAGCCGGACGATGCTTAACATACTCAGTTTTACTCTCAGGGGGCTGAGGATGATGAAAACAGGCTCCCGCGATAAGCACGATATAGTACCGGACTGGATTTGTCCGGTACTATATCGTGCTGGTGGCTGAAAGGTTATTTTTTACCTGTCGTGACCTGCAACTGCGTACGGGTGGAACATGCCAGGATATTGCCTTTTTTACAGGCCATCCGTGCATATTTTAATGCGGTCCGTGGGTCTTTGGTCACACCGTGTCCATACCGGTACATATTGGCCAGATACAGCATCGCGTTACCGTCTCCGGCATCAGCGCCTTTCTGATACCACTGGCGGGCAGTGTCATAATTTTGCGGCACACCATAGCCATTCTCGTACAGGTGCCCGATAGCCTGATTCGCATCTGCTGACTGCAGCGCCAGTCCTTTCTGATAAAATTTCAGGGCTATTGGGTAGTTATCCCCGCCGCGTAACTCATAGACGGATCCTGCGGCAATACACTCAGCGGCCATGCCGGTATCACATTGGCTGATATGCTGTTGCAGTAGCTGTTGGTCAGGATAATCGCTGCTGCCGCCGGTAAACATACCATCAAAAAAGTTACCCAGGGTGCTGCACCCGGTCAGTGTCAGTACTGTCATACAGAGAATCAGCGTTTTTTTCATATCGTTTTCCTGTCTGTGACCGTAATGAACGTTCCCTGTATCGGGAAACGGCCGGTATTCAGTCACTCTGAGTGTATCCCGGATAAAAGATGCTGCCTTCGGGGCCGTTCTGAATTTTTATCAGCCGTCCGCTCTGCGACGGGTTTTGTTAATGCATTTTATTGAAAATTATCAATATCCAGAAAATTCTATTTGCGAAACACATCCCGCATTTATCTGCCTTTGTATGTAATACCATTTTTTTATATTGATTCCCGTCACATAAAATGCCGGTGGTTCACGTACAATTGGGACATCATCCACTGTAGTTATCGAGGTTACTATGTCGCAACCTGAAGTTTTCCATCTCGGACTGGCTAAAGCTGACCTTCAGGGAGCCACCCTGGCGATTGTTCCGGGTGATCCTGAACGGGTAAAAAAGATAGCGGAGCTGATGGACAATCCCCGCCAGCTGGCCGCACACCGTGAATTCACCAGCTGGATTGCTTTTATTGAAGGTAAGCCGGTTATTATTTGTTCTACCGGTATTGGCGGCCCGTCCACCTCTATCGCGGTGGAAGAACTGGCCCAGTTAGGGATACGTACTTTTTTACGGGTAGGGACAACAGGCGCGATTCAGCCGCATATTCATGTCGGTGATGTGCTGGTTACCACCGCTTCTGTCCGGCTGGACGGGGCGAGTCTCCACTTTGCGCCGCTGGAGTTCCCTGCGGTAGCTGATTTTACCTGTACCACAGCTCTGGCGGAGGCTGCCCGTCATGCCGGTGCAACTACCCATATCGGGGTTACTGCATCCTCAGATACGTTTTACCCGGGCCAGGAACGTTATGACACCTTCTCAGGAAGAGTGGTGAAATCTTTCCGCGGATCGATGGAAGAGTGGCAGTCGATGGGAGTGCTGAACTATGAAATGGAGTCAGCCACCTTACTGACCATGTGTGCCAGCCAGGGCCTGAGAGCAGGTATGATCGCCGGGGTAATTGTAAACCGCACCCAGAAAGAGATCCCTGACAGTGCCACCATGAAAAAAACCGAAAGTCAGGCGGTACAGATCGTAGTAAACGCAGCCAAATCGTTGTTATAACTCTTCTTATACGGGGTTGCGTTATCCGGAGGATAGCGCAACCGGCATCTTATCTCCGCGAAAATTATCTGGACATCTATACAGTGCGACTCTACCTTTCCTTTAACAGTGTGTTAAGCGGGGAAACGGGTGGATACGCAACTTATTATTTCAGGATGTCTGCTGCTGGGTGGTGCCGGTCTTGGCTGGCTGGTCGCTGTACTTCGGTCGGGCCATCAACTGGCGGCCTATGCTGCTGAACAGCGGGTCAGGCAGGAAACGGTCGATCAGTTACAGCAGGTTCTGGGTTCAGAGCAGCAGTCCGGCCGGCAGAAAGATCTCGAACTCCGGCAGTTACATGGCACGGTTGCCGCACAGCAGGAAAAACTGCAACAGCTGACATACTGGCGTGAACAGAGTGAACAACTCAGCCAGGAACTGCGCCATCAGGCGGATATCTATCGGGCGCAGGAAGCCGAACTGCGTGAAGTGACTACCCGGCTGGAGGACACCCGGCTGGCGGCCGAAGAAAAACAGCGTGTACTGATCAACAGCGAACAGCGACTGGCGGCACAATTCGAAAATCTGGCCGGCCGCATTTTCGAACACAGCGGCCGCCGTTTCGATGAGCAAAACCGGCAAAGTCTGCAGGGTCTGCTGACACCCCTGCGGGAACAGCTGGACGGCTTCCGGCGGCAGATTAATGACAGTTTTAGCAGTGAGGCCCGTGAGCGGCATACGCTTACACATGAAATCCGTCAGTTACAAAAACTGAATAGTCAAATGGCTCAGGAAGCCGTTAACCTGACCCGCGCCCTGAAAGGGGATAATAAAACCCAGGGGAACTGGGGGGAGGTTATCCTGGCGCGTGTGCTGGAAGCATCAGGACTGCGGGAAGGCTATGAATATGAGACTCAGGTCAGCATTCAGCGTAATGACGGGCGTTATCAGCCTGATGTTATTGTGCATTTGCCGCAGAATAAGGATGTGGTAATTGACGCTAAAATGACACTGGTGGCCTATGAGCGCTATTTTAACGCCGAAGATGACCTGCTACGTGAACAGGCGGCGCGTGAGCATATCTCCGCAATGCGTAATCACCTGCGGTTACTCAGCCGTAAAGATTACCAGCAACTGCCCGGAGTAAAATCGCTGGATTATGTCTTAATGTTTATTCCGGTCGAACCGGCGTTTTTACTGGCACTGGACAGAGAGCCTGAGCTGGTTAATGAGGCACTGCAACAGAACATTATGCTGGTCAGTCCGACGACGCTGTTGGTGGCCTTACGGACCATCAGTAATCTCTGGCGTTATGAACATCAAAGCCAGAATGCGCGGGATATTGCAGAAAAAGCCGGCAGGCTATATGACAAAATGCGCTTGTTTGTCGACGATATGCAGAGCATGGGCAACCATCTTGATAAAGCCCGCGACAGCTACCAGCAATCGATGAAAAAACTGACCGAAGGGCGGGGCAATCTGGTAGCAAGGGCTGAGGCTTTTCGCCATATGGGGGTGGAAGTCCGGCGACCGATAGATCCGAAAATAACCGCGAAAGCCCTTTCATTTGATTTACCACCAGAAGATGACCCGCAGGACGGCGAAAGCACTCTGGCCGGCCTGCAGAATACGTGGGACAATAAGGCCCCTCCGGGGAATAGCTGAATAGTGGTGGCGTAACGTGCCTGGCCTTCGGGAGTCTGGTACACTTCAGACAGTATTGATTACAGAGCAGGTAATACCGATGGCAGATGAATCTCAGGAAACAACACATTTTGGTTTTCAGACCGTAGCAAAAAACGAAAAGGCTGAAAAAGTTGCTGACGTGTTCCATTCCGTAGCAGCAAAATATGACCTGATGAACGATTTGATGTCGATGGGCATCCATCGTATCTGGAAGCGTTTTACCATTGATTGCAGCGGTGTTCGCCGCGGGCAGCGGGTGCTGGATCTCGCCGGAGGAACCGGTGATCTGACGGCGAAATTCTCCCGTTTAGTCGGGGACACTGGCCAGGTAGTACTGGCAGATATTAACAGTTCGATGCTAAAAATGGGCCGCGAAAAGCTCCGTAACAGTGGGGTATCAGGTAACGTCAGTTATGTGCAGGCCAACGCAGAAGCTCTGCCATTCCCGGATAATTATTTTGACTGTATTACAATCTCTTTCGGGCTGCGTAATGTCACCGAAAAAGAGAAAGCTCTGGCATCGATGTTCCGCGTACTTAAACCGGGCGGACGCTTACTGGTACTGGAATTCTCAAAACCGCTGCTTGAGCCATTAAGCAAAGCTTACGATGCCTATTCTTTCCATATTTTACCGCGAATCGGGCAACTGGTCGCGGGCGATGCAGAAAGTTATCGTTATCTGGCAGAGTCTATCCGTATGCACCCTGATCAGGAAACGCTGAAAGGTATGATGAATGAGGTCGGTTTCGAAAATACCACCTATTACAACCTGACCGGAGGGATCGTTGCCCTTCACCGCGGATATAAATTCTGATGTCAACGGTAATCACTGCAATGCCGCTGCTGACGGCGGTTATCGAGAATACACTTAACCGCGTATTATACCAGGACCGGGGCCTTAAGGCTGCCCGCCAGCGGTTAAAAGGAAAAGTACTGACCCTGAAGTTCAGCGAGTTTTCCACACCACTGGTACTGGTATTCAGCGAACAGCAACTGGATGTGATCGGCGACTGGCAGGGCGACAGTGACTGTACTGTCTCGCTGGCATTGTCAGTGTTACCGGAGCTGCGTGACCGGCAGAATATGACCGCGTTAATCAGGCAGGGCCGGCTGGATGTTCAGGGCGATTTACAGGTGATTCAGCAATTCTCTGCGCTGATTGATTTAGCTGAGCTTGACCCCGCTGAATATATGGCACCGCTGGTCGGTGACATTGCTGCCCGTGGGATCAGCCGTGCAGGACAGCGCTTATTTTCGTTTGCCTGCCAGCAGATCAGTGGTAAGCAACAACAACTGGGCGAAATTCTGACTGAGGAGTGGCGGGTCGCCCCCGGTGCCCTCGAAGTGGCGTGGTTTTGTGAAGAAACCGCGGCGCTGGACAAAACGCTGGAAGCGCTGGATGCGCGGCTGGCACAATGGGAGAAGAAATGACTGTTGGAGAAATTCGGCGACTCTATTTCATTATTCGTATTTTCTTGTCTCATGGTCTGGATGAGCTTATTCCCCGTACCCGCCTGACCATACTGCTGCGCTTCTGGCGGCGTTGTATTTTCTGGATCCCTAACCGTTACCCGAATGAAGCGCTGGGTGTACGTCTCAGAATGGCACTGGAACAGCTGGGGCCGGTATGGATTAAATTTGGCCAGATGCTGTCCACCAGACGAGACCTGTTTCCGCCGGAAATCGCCGATCAGCTTTCTTCACTGCAGGACAAAGTCCCGCCTTTTGACGGTGCAAAAGCTAAACAGCAGATTGAAAAATCGCTGGGAGGACCGGTTGAACAGTGGTTTGATGATTTCGAAATAATCCCTCTGGCTTCAGCGTCTATCGCTCAGGTACACACGGCCACTCTTAAAGAGAATGGCAAACATATTGTCATAAAAGTTATCCGTCCTGATATTTTGCCGGTGATAAAAGCGGACATGCGTCTTATCTATCGGCTGGCACGCTGGGTACCACGGTTGTTACCCGACGGCAGGCGGCTGCGCCCTGTCGAAGTTGTCCGGGATTATGAGAAAACCCTGCTGGATGAACTGAATTTACAGCGTGAAGCGGCCAATGCTATCCAGCTGAGGCGGAACTTTGAAAACAATAACATGCTGTATGTGCCGTTTATTTATTCTGATTATTGTAGTGAGAATATGCTGGTCATGGAGCGCATCTACGGGATCCCTGTCTCCGATACGGCAGCATTAAAGGCTCATGGCGTGAATATGCAGTTACTTGCAGAACGGGGTGTTCAGGTCTTCTTTACCCAGGTATTCCGCGACAGTTTCTTTCATGCGGATATGCATCCGGGGAATATTTTTGTCAGCTATGATCATCCGGAAGACCCGCAGTATATCGGCATTGACTGCGGTATTGTCGGCTCACTGAATAAAGATGATAAACGTTACCTGGCTGAAAATTTCATTGCTTTCTTTAACCGTGATTACCGGCGGGTGGCCGAACTGCACGTGGATTCGGGCTGGGTTCCGCCGGATACCAATGTCGAAGATTTTGAGTTTTCTATCCGTACTGTCTGTGAACCTATTTTTGAAAAACCGCTGGCGGAAATTTCCTTTGGTCATGTGCTGCTGAATCTGTTCAATACAGCCCGTCGTTTTAATATGGAAGTTCAGCCGCAATTGGTGTTGTTGCAGAAGACATTGCTGTATGTTGAAGGTATTGGCCGTCAGCTATATCCGCAGTTGGATCTCTGGAAAACAGCCAAACCATTCCTCGAGGAGTGGATTAAAGATCAGGTAGGACTGCCTGCTATCTGGCGGGCAGTGAAGACGAAAGCACCTTCATGGGCAGAAAAGCTTCCCGAATTACCTGAGTTATTTTATGACGGAATGCGGCAACATAAGTTACTGAAACACAGTGTTGATAAGCTGGCGCATGAAATGAATGCACAGCGTGTACGGCATAGTCAGGCACGTTATCTGTTCGGGATCGGCGCTGTTTTTCTGCTCTGTGGTACGGCAGTGACGATCGGACGTCCCCAATGGGATGTAACTTCGGTGCTACTGATTGTTGCTGGTGTGTTAACATGGCTGGCCGGTTGGCGGAAGACAAACTGATTGTCTGTTTTATCCCAACCGCGCTAAGTTCAGGGGAATAAGGCGTAATGATACGCCTTGTATCATTGGATCATGGAATTCAGGGGTTAAAAATGGGCGGCATTAGTATCTGGAAGTTACTTATCATTGTGGTCATTCTGGTACTGTTGTTTGGTACTAAAAAACTGCGGGGTCTTGGCTCAGATTTAGGATCTTCGATTAAAGGCTTTAAAAAAGCCATGAGCGACGAAGATGAGAAAAAAGGGCAGGATGCGGACTTCCCCGCAACACCGATTTCAGAGAAAAAACCCGCGTCTTCTGTAAAAGAAGAATCCCGTAAAGATAACGATCAGGTATAAACCGTGTTCGATATAGGTTTTAGTGAGCTTTTACTGGTATTCGTGATTGGTCTGATTGTTCTCGGGCCACAGCGATTACCTGTGGCGGTGAAAACCGTTGTCGGCTGGATCCGCGCGATGCGCTCTCTGGCAGCCAACGTACAGAATGAGCTGGCTCAGGAGCTTAAGCTGCAGGAGTTACAGGACAGTCTGAAAAAAGTTGAAGAGGCAGGTAAAGGTACGCTTTCCCCTGAGCTGAAAGAATCAATGGAAGAGCTGCGTAAAACGGCTGACTCAATGAAGCGTACCTATCGTGAGGCAACTGATATGGAAGGGTATGATGATAAAGCCCATGGCGGAAACGCCGGTCAGCCATCTGCCGGGTCGGAAAAAACGACACCGCCCCCTGTAACGCCTTCGGTGACAGAGCCGCCTCAGCACCCGACAGCATCTTCTGCCGGAGCTGATACCCCGGCAGATACCCGCACAGCCAGCAGCGTTAACGCGGAACCAGAGTCCGCGACAAAACCTGCTTCATCCGTAAGTGAAGAACGATAATCATGGATGTACAAGATACTCAACCACTGATCAGCCATCTGATAGAACTGCGTAAACGCCTGTTATACTGTATTGTCTCGATACTGGTTATTTTCCTGTGTCTGGTCTATTTTTCCAATGATATCTACCAGTTAGTTGCAGCCCCTTTAATCCGTCAGATGCCAACCGGCGCCAGTATGATTGCGACTGATGTGGCATCACCTTTCTTTACGCCGATAAAACTGACGATTATTGTCTCGGTGTTTCTGGCGGTGCCGGTGATCCTCTACCAGTTATGGGCATTTGTGGCACCGGCGTTATACCGTCATGAACGCCGGCTGATCATGCCTCTGCTGTTTTCCAGTTCACTGTTGTTTTATATCGGTGTCTGTTTTGCCTATTTTATCGTGTTCCCGCTGGCGTTTGGCTTTTTCGCCAAGACAGTACCGCACGGCGTACAGATTGCTACTGACATCAGTAACTACCTTGATTTTGTTATGGCACTGTTTCTGGCCTTTGGTGTGGCATTTGAAGTACCGGTCGCGATTGTACTGCTTTGCTGGACGGGCATAACTTCCCCTGAAGACCTGAAGAAGAAACGCCCTTATATGCTGGTCGGTGCGTTTGTGGTCGGCATGCTGTTAACCCCTCCTGATGTTTTTTCCCAAACTTTGCTCGCTATTCCGATGTACTGCCTGTTTGAAGTCGGCGTATTCTTCTCACGTTACTATGTTGGTAAAGGACGCTGGGATAAGGATAAAGATCAGGATAGCGAATCCTGAGATCCCGGCTCAGGTTCCCGTAAACACGGGAAATGTTAACTAAAACCACCCGTCAGGGTGGTTACGCTTTTTGGGAATAACTATGTTTGATATTGGTGTCAACCTGACCAGTACGCAGTTTGCGAAAGATCGTAAACAGGTGGTTTCACGGGCGCGCAGTGCAGGGGTATCCGGTATGCTGATTACCGGGACCAATGCACTCGAAAGTCAGCAGGCTTTATCGCTGGCAAAGCAGCACCCCGACTACTGCTGGTCTACTGCCGGCGTTCATCCCCACCATGCCAGTGAATGGTCGCAGGAAACAGCAGGCACGTTGCGCCGTCTGGCCGGTCAGCCTGAAGTTGTGGCAATTGGTGAATGTGGCCTCGATTTCAACCGTAACCTCGCCGATCATAATCAACAGGAATATGCGTTCGATGCACAGCTGGCATTAGCGGCTGAATTACAGTTGCCGGTGTTTCTGCACTGCCGTGAAGCCCATCAGCGTTTTATGGCAGTACTTGCCGGATGGCTGGATAAGTTACCGGCAGCCGTTGTCCACTGCTTTACCGGAACCCGCCAGGAACTTGAAGAGTGTCTGGCAGCAGGTATGTATGTCGGGATCACCGGCTGGGTGTGTGATGAACGCAGAGGCCTCGGGCTGCGGGAGTTACTGCCTGTGATTCCTGCCGACCGCCTGTTGCTGGAAACGGATGCACCTTATCTGATCCCACGTGATATGCATCCACGACCGCCTTCAAGACGTAATGAACCCTGCTTTCTGCCACATATCCTGCAGCAGGTTGCTGCATGGCGGAACGAAGATGTGGAATTACTGGCGAAACAGACTGACCACAATGCCCGGCAACTGTTCCGCCTCAGTTAATCAGGCCAGACTTTACGAAACTGCTGATTACCGATACTGCGCACTACCTGTTTGTTTAGCAGGTTAAGCAGTAAAAGCGAGCGGGTTTCGCCTTCCGGCTCAGTAAATATCGCCCGTAGTCCTTCGAATGTCCCGGCAATGATTTCGACTTCATCTCCCTGCCGGGGCCGTTCCCCGGCCTGCAGACACTGATAATCTTTATTGATAATACTATCGATGACTTCTTCCGGTACCGTAGCAGGCAATGCGCCAAACCGGACAAAATGGCTGACGCCGCGGGTAGCGTTAATGGTTGTAGTATGGATAACTTCCGGGGAAAAACGGATAAACAGATAATTAGGAAACAGCGGCTCACTCACCATACTGAGTTTGCCCCGCACTTTCTTTTCCACCTCAGTCACCGGGCTCAGGCAGGCAACGCCCTGGCGCTCAAGGTGTTCCTGTGCGCGTAATAACTGACCACGTTTGCAAAAAAGTAAATACCAGGATTCCATAACCGCTCCATTTAACCGGCAGCAAAGAATAACAAAACTCATAAGGGAGTTATAGGCTATTTATCCGGGTTACGCAGCCTTGTATCCCTTGCGGGTCATGGGATTGCGGTTATTTTCATCGCTGTGTAAATAATGATTTGCAGGCCCTATTCAGTACCCTGAATGACATCGTACAGATTATGTTCCGCACCGACAGGCTAATAAATCTCAGCATCCTGATGCAATCCTCCTTATAATGGCCAGATTATCTGCAGCAATAAAGTAAAAACCTCATGAAATATCAGGACTTAAGAGACTTCCTGCAACAACTTGAGCAGCGTGGTGAATTAAAAAGGATTAGTTATCCTGTTGATCCTAATTTAGAAATGACTGAGATTGCCGACCGGACATTGCGTGCCGGCGGACCTGCCTTATTGTTTGAAAATCCGAAAGGCTATGCGATGCCCGTACTCTGTAACCTGTTCGGGACCTCCGCACGGGTTGCCTTGGGGATGGGGCAGGAAGATGTCAGTGCATTACGTGATGTCGGAGAGTTACTGGCTTTTCTTAAAGAGCCGGCACCGCCAAAAGGTTTCCGTGACCTGTTCGAACAGATGCCGCGTTTTAAAAAAGTACTGAGTATGCCCACCAGGCGACGCAGCAGTGCCCCCTGTCAGGAAATCATCTTACAGGATGATGACGTTGACCTCTCGGCGATACCGGTAATGACCTGCTGGCCGGAAGATGCAGCACCGCTGATTACCTGGGGTCTGACCGTGACTCGAGGTCCGCACAAAGAGCGGCAAAATCTCGGGATTTATCGTATGCAGGTGATTGGTAAAAATCGCCTGATTATGCGCTGGTTATCACACCGTGGCGGGGCACTGGATTTTCAGGAATGGTGTAAAGCCCGTCCGGGTGAACGGTTTCCGGTTTCTGTCGCCTTAGGTGCCGATCCGGCGACTATTCTGGCTGCAGTGACGCCGATACCCGATACTCTCTCCGAATATGCATTTGCCGGGCTGCTCCGGGGCAGTAAAACGGATGTGGTAAAATCCCTGTCGAATGATCTCGATGTTCCGGCCAGTGCTGAAATTATCCTCGAAGGGTATATTGAGCCTGGCGATATGGCTGCGGAAGGTCCCTATGGTGATCATACAGGGTACTACAATGAAGTTGATAACTTCCCTGTATTCACCGTGACAAAAATCACCAAACGCCAGCAGGCAATTTACCATTCCACCTATACAGGCCGTCCGCCCGATGAACCTGCCGCTCTGGGGGTTGCACTGAATGAAGTGCTGGTGCCTATTCTGATCAAACAGTTTCCGGAAATTGTTGATTTCTATCTGCCTCCTGAGGGATGTTCTTACCGGCTGGCCGTCGTGACCATGAAGAAACAATATGCCGGACATGCAAAACGCGTTATGTTTGGAGTATGGTCTTTCCTGCGGCAATTTATGTACACCAAATTTGTCATTGTTTGCGATGATGATGTCAATGCCCGCGACTGGAATGATGTTATCTGGGCCATTACCACCCGCATGGACCCGGCCAGAGACACGGTAATTGTTGAAAATACCCCGATTGACTACCTCGACTTTGCTTCACCGGTCTCCGGCCTCGGCTCAAAAATGGGGATGGATGCTACCAATAAATGGCCGGGAGAAACGGATCGCGAGTGGGGTCGTCCGATTGTGAAAGATCCTAAGGTGACGGCCCGTGTTGATGAGATATGGGATGAGCTGGCGATATTTGAACCCCGTTCCGTACGTTAACAGAGAACCACCAATTTTAGCTAAAGACCCGACAGAGGGAACGCATGACAAGATTAAGCTGTAAAGTTATTTCTGTAGAAACCATTACCGACACTGTCTATCGGGTCCGGTTAGTGCCTGAAGCCGACTATAGTTTTCGCGCGGGTCAGTATCTGATGGTAGTAATGGATGAAAATGATAAACGTCCTTTTTCTCTGGCATCGACGCCGATGGATAAAGACATTATTGAACTGCATATCGGCGCATCGGATCTCAATCTGTATGCGATGGCTGTGATGGATCGTATCCGTGATCAGCGACAGATCACTGTGGATATGCCACACGGTAATGCGGCGCTGCGTGAAGACAGCGATCGGCCGATGATTCTTATTGCAGGCGGTACAGGGTTCTCTTATGTACGTTCTATCCTGCTGACGGCCTTGTCTGAAAATCCGCAGCGTGAGATTGCCATTTACTGGGGCGGGCGTGAGCCTCAACATCTCTATGATCTGGAAGAACTGAACGCACTGGCAGTACGCCATCCTAATCTTAAGGTCGTACCGGTCGTTGAACAGCCTGATGCTGACTGGCAGGGCAGAACCGGCACTGTATTACCGGCGGTAATTCAGGATTACAGTTCACTGAAAGAATACGACATTTATATTGCAGGGCGTTTCGAAATGGCCAAAGCGGCGCGTGAGCGTTTCTGTGCTGAAAGAGAAGCTATCAGCAGTCAGATTTATGGTGATGCTTTCGCTTTTATCTGATAACCGCAGCATGTTGTCCTGAACAGGCGTTGCAGTCACTGCTGCAACGCCTGCCCACGTTGATCCCCTGTAAATCCTGTTATTTCCCTGAAAACGTCACTGCCCGTTGACCGCGACAGCGTATCCGCTACCCCGCCGGTCCGGTGAGCAACTGCCCGTGATGGTCAGCGCGGCATCCCGGCAACAGCTGTGATAAAATGGCACAAATTCTTATGCCAGAGAGGACCGGGATGAATTCACTCAATGAGTTGTATAAAACACACCTGACGACATTACAGCACCGTGCCCGAAAGATACTTGAGGCGCGTAACCTGCAGGCCTTATTGATTCATTCAGGAGAATTGCAAAATGTGTTCCTTGATGATCATCCCTATCCGTTTAAAGTCAATCCGCATTTCAAAGCATGGATCCCGGTGACCCGGACGCCTGATTGCTGGTTATGGATTGACGGTGTAAGTAAACCGCGTCTGTGGTTTTACTCGCCAGTCGATTACTGGCATAAAACTGATGAACTGCCGGACAGTTTCTGGACCAGTGAGTTCGATATCATCCCGTTACGCGAAAGCCAGCATATTGCCAGACTGTTACCTGCTGACAGAGGTCAGGTTGCTTATATTGGTCCGGTAGCCGGACGTGCAACGCAACTCGGTATTACGGAACAGAATATCAATCCGCAGCCGGTACTTGATTATCTGCATTATCACCGTAGTGTTAAAACAGATTATGAACTCTATTGTATGCGTGAAGCGCAGAAGATTGCTGTACAGGGACACCGTGCGGCAAAACAGGCTTTCTTTGACGGACAAAGTGAGTTCCTGATTAATTCAGCCTATCTGCAGGCAACCGGGCAGCGTGATACAGATGTGCCTTATGGCAATATTGTGGCGCTGAATGAACATGCTTCTGTGCTGCATTATACTCAGCTGGATAGTGACACGCCTGCCGAACCGCGCAGCTTTCTGCTGGATGCCGGGGCTGAATATCATGGTTACGCTGCGGATTTAACCCGCAGTTATGCATGGGATCCTGCGTCATTGTATGCGGAACTGGTAAGCGCGATGGACCAGCATCAGCAGCAATTGATCGCGACTTTACAGGCCGGGGTCTGCTACACGGACTATCATGTGCAGATGAATCAGCGCATTGCCCGTATGCTGACTGACTTCGGTATTATCAGCGGACTGAGTGAAGATGCACTGGTCAGTGAAAATATCACCTCGCTGTTTATGCCTCATGGTGTCGGTCATTCTCTGGGCTTGCAGGTACATGATGTCGCCGGATTTATGCAGGATGAGAAAGGCACACACCTGGCACCGCCAGCACAGTATCCGTGGCTGCGTTGTACCCGGACTCTGGCCGCGGGGATGGTTCTGACGATTGAACCTGGTCTGTATTTTATAGAATCTTTACTTTCGGCGTGGCGGCAGGGCAGTTTCAGTAAGCATTTCAACTGGCAACTTATTGATGCACTGAAACCTTACGGTGGGATCCGTATTGAAGACAACGTTATTATTCGCCAGGATGGCATCGAAAATATGACCCGCGACCTGCAGTTAACCTGATGGACGCTTATGATATTCCGTCTGCAGAAATCAGTGTGACGGAAGAAAGCATAAAGAAAAGTCGTTTTATCACCTTTCTGGCCCATACTGAAGGCGCTGAGAGCGCCAGGGACTTTGTCCGGCAGATAAAAAGTCAGCATCCTGATGCCCGGCACCATTGCTGGGCATGGGTAGCGGGTGCGCCGGATGACTCACAACAACTGGGCTTCTCGGATGACGGTGAACCTTCAGGCACGGCAGGTAAACCGATGCTGGCCCAGTTGATGGGCAGCGGGCTGGGTGAGGTGACAGCGGTGGTAGTCCGCTACTATGGCGGCGTTATGCTGGGGACCGGCGGGCTGGTTAAAGCTTATGGCGGCGGGGTTCGTCAGGGGCTCAGTGCTCTGACACGGACAACTAAAGTCCCGATGCAGACGTTTACGCTATGCTGTGATTACCGGCAACTGGATGATATTGAACGTCTGGTTGAACGTCATCAGGGGAAAATGATCCGCAGGGATTACCAGGCCGATATCATACTGACCCTTGCTTTGCCCCATGGCCGGGTCGGTGAGTTTACACAACATCTCTCAGATTTCAGCCGGGGCAGACTGATGCTTCAGCGGGTAAATCAACTTCCTATATAGAGTTAAGGACAGGAATAATGCACTTTCGTGCTATTACCCGCATCGTGGGTTTATTGATCATTATTTTCTCTGTCACCATGATTATGCCGGGGCTGGTTGCCTTGATTTATCGTGACGGGGCAGGACGGGCTTTTAGCCAGACGTTTATTATGGCACTGATTATCGGTTCAATACTCTGGTGGCCTAACCGTAAACAGAAAGTTGAACTCAAACCCCGTGAAGGGTTTTTGATTGTGGTGTTGTTCTGGACCGTATTAGGCAGTGTCGGGGCGATGCCGTTTATCTTTGCGGAACGACCTCATCTGTCGGTGACCGATGCCTTCTTTGAATCTTTTTCCGGACTGACCACCACCGGTGCGACAACGCTGGTAGGGCTGGACTCACTGCCGAAAGCTATTCTGTTCTACCGTCAGATGCTGCAGTGGCTGGGAGGTATGGGGATCATTGTGCTGGCGGTGGCTATCTTACCGATTCTCGGAGTTGGCGGCATGCAGCTGTATCGTGCCGAAATGCCCGGTCCTTTGAAAGATCATAAAATGCGGCCGAGGATTGCTGAAACGGCCAAAACGCTGTGGCTGATCTATGTGCTGCTGACCATCGCCTGTGCTGTTGCATTATGGCTGGCCGGCATGCCGTTGTTTGACGCTATCGGACACAGTTTCTCGACTATCGCTATCGGCGGATTTTCTACCCATGATGCCAGTATCGGCTATTTCCATAGTTCGACGATTAATACTATCGTTGCCATTTTCCTGCTGATCTCCGGATGTAACTATGGCCTGCACTTCTCTTTATTAAGCGGGCGCAGCTTACGGGGATACTGGCGGGACCCGGAATTCAGGGTATTTATCGGGGTACAGTTCACGCTGGTGGCTATCGCAACCCTGATCCTGTGGATACATAATACCTATAATGGTTTTTTCCAGACCCTGAATCAGGCCTTCTTCCAGGTTGTGTCAATGGCAACTACCGCCGGCTTCACCACCGACAGTATCTCCCACTGGCCATCTTTCCTTCCTATCCTGCTGCTGTGTTCTGCATTTATCGGTGGCTGTGCTGGTTCAACAGGAGGCGGGCTGAAAGTTATCCGGATTTTACTGCTGTGCAAGCAAGGGTCACGTGAACTTAAACGGCTGGTACATCCTAATGCGGTCTACACTATTAAGCTTGGGGAGCGAGCCTTGCCTGAGCGGATCCTTGAAGCAGTCTGGGGATTCTTTTCTGCTTATGCGCTGGTCTTTCTGATCAGTATGCTGGCCATCATTGCCACCGGGGTCGATAACTTCTCGGCCTTCGCTGCAGTAGCAGCAACATTGAATAACCTCGGCCCGGGATTAGGGGTTGTCGCAGACAACTTCGCGTCAATGAATGATACGGCAAAGTGGATCCTTATTTCGACCATGCTGTTTGGTCGTCTGGAAGTGTTTACCCTGCTGGTACTGTTTACTCCGACCTTCTGGCGGGAATAAGGGATAAAGAAGAATGAAGATGCTGGTATTGTTTTCCACCCGGGACGGTCAGACACAACGTATTGCCCGGTTTATTGCTGATCAGGTACAGCCACTGACAGAATGTGATGTTATCAATATTAAGGATATCGGGACTGCAGACTGGCAGGCCTATGACCGGCTATTAATTGCAGCCTCTATCCGTTATGGACATTATGCACCGGAGGTTCATCGCTGTATTGCTGACCATCTGCCTGAGTTACAGGCAAGGATCAGCGGTTTCATCTCAGTAAACCTGACGGCCCGTAAAGCGGATAAATGCACACCGCACACAAATGTCTATACCCGTAAGTTTCTTGAACAGTCGCCCTGGACCCCGGATCGCTGTCTGGTGGTGGCCGGTGCTTTACGTTATCCCCGTTATCGCTGGTTTGATAAATTTATGATCCGCCTGATCATGAAGATTACAGGAGGAGAAACGGACACTTCGAAAGAAGTCGAGTACACGGACTGGTCTCAGGTTGCAGATTTTGCCGATAATTTTGCACAAATTACCGGCAAATCGCTGTAAAAGTGGCTGATTCGGAGGAAAATCCGCCACTCAGTAATTAATTTAAAATAAACCCTTGCCAGAAAAAATTAACTCCCTATAATGCGCATCCACTGACACGGCAAAGC
>NZ_JAERJS010000014.1:0-87783 GCF_018257525.1 Tatumella sp. JGM130
GTTGTCGATCCACTTCGCCGGTCGACTTGATAATCATATCGACCTGTAAGCCTTGACACAGAATAATGAACACCCTCCATACGACCAACTCAGAGAGGTCATTAAATAAAACTCTGAGTACCTCGATACGTTGGACTTAGGGGTGTCCACACTTGCTACGACACGCGACTATATGTTGCCTCTGTCTGTTGAGCACGGTGAGTATCGATGGTATGCCAATCACTGGCTTAAACTGTGAAGGGGTTTACCAACCTCAGACCTCATCCTAACTTAAAGATAATCCTTTGGTTAAAACTCTGAGTTTATTCTTAGTGTTAAGACCAAAGGTTATTCTTAAAGACCCTATTAGTTTAGATTGATTGTAATTATAATTATCAATCTTCTCTAAGAGTAAACATTAAGTATATCTTTAAGATTTCTTTTAGTTTCACTTAATGTTCATTCTCTATGGTTGGATGGTAATTATATATTATTAATCCATCCCTCATTAAGTAACACTTTGAGATGCCCTGTTGTTCTTTATAGAGGGTATCGCTAAGTATCACTATTAGTTTACAGGAGGCCGTATCAATGGCTGTCAGAAAGTTTAAAACTGTTGAGCACTCTATGCGACAGGGTGAGCATAACGCCCACTCAAAGTTATCCGAAAGCGCTGTTAAATATATCCTCGACAGTGTGGACCATAAGAGCGGCTCAGAGTTAGCCCGTGAATTAGGAGTAACTCGACAACTGGTCTCAGCTATCCGTAAGGGTAAAGCATGGTCTCACATTCAGTGATTCCACACTGTCAAATCCATGCGACTCACTATTGGGAGACAGACAGGAATCAGCGCCTGTCCTATTCCTACTCTCTGTATCGCTCATATGGATTGTCTCAATGTCGCCTCTGTCATAGCTAACCGATAGCTCCCTGCCATGCGACCTCTTGATAGTCATCATTATGATTCATACCCTCAGAACTCCTGAGCGCCTCTGTACGCCTCGCTATATGTCTCCTTATGGAAATGTATTAGCCAGACACAAGCGCATTAATAGGAGGGCTGTAGCTTGTCTCATAGTGAGGACTACAAAGAGCCAGCTAAATCGCTGGTAGAGGGACTTTGGAAGGTAGCCTCTATGATGGTAGTAAATGGCATTAACTGAAAGTGTGGACCCGTAATCTATTGTGAATCTACGAGTAATATCAACCACGCTCTAAGTTGAGCCAGTGAGTAATTAAGGCCAGCTTGCTGGTAAGGACCCGCCTCTGTAGCACTATCAGGGTGACAAGCGGATGCCTTTATTATCACGATACGGTTTTCCATTTTGGAAATCCACCCTGAAATAGCCTACGAAAGTTTCGTACGCTGCACACAGTGTCACCGCAAAGTAGCTACGCACAGCTACGCGACAAGACACCAATCATTAATCTCAAAGTCATTCTAAATGTGCATCCTTTGTCCTGCTGGTCTCCCTTCGCTTGGGGACTTTGAGTAGGCCAGTAGGGTGCGGCTTAGGGTGCATATTTAAAAGGAAAACAAGCTATGAGTAATTTAATTAACGAACTAAATAACGTTGTCTCAATGACCAGCTTAGAAATCGCTGAGCTAACCGGGAAACGCCACGATAACGTAATGCGTGACTGTGTGAATATCCTTGAAGTAGCCGCCCTCAAATCTGAGGTGGGCGAAATTTCATACAAGGACGCTAACAATCAAGACCGCAAGGCATACCAGTTAACCAAGAAGGCTACCTTTGTATTGGTTGCTGGTTACTCTCCTGAGCTACGCCTGCGGTGCTTTGAGCGCCTTGAGTTCCTTGAGTCCCAAGTTAAGCAACTGGAAGACCAGAAGACCCGCTCAGCGGTCCAGTCAGCTAATCGCCGTGGTGTCACATGGGGAGACTACTGCAAGGCCAATGGTCTACCAGCACAGAAGCTAATGGGAATCCTTAAGGCTGAGCGTAAGCTATTCCGTGTAAGTGCCATTAGTGGTGCATGGTCTGTCAATCCGGCCTTCCGTGATTACTTCATGGTTATCAAAGAGAGTAACCGCAAGTTTAACCCTACTGGAATCAATATCAGGTTCAACGCTAAGGGCCGCGAGTTCTTCAGTAAGCCTGAGAACGTCCAGAAGTTCCGCGACAAGCTGACTATGCGCTATGGCTCAGACACCGATAAGCAATTAATGCTCAAGCGTCAGGCTCAGGAAAGCAAGGGAGGTGAATCAGTATGATTACTATCCCTCAGCTCTTAGAGATTGCTCAGATGGTCTTGACCCTCGGATTCATAGGAGGCGCATCATGCCTGAACTGAACGTTATCACTAACACTATCGACTCATTACCCAATCAGTTAAACACTAAGACACCTGAAGGCCGTAAGGCGATTGGGTGGCTCTCTGTGCCTACCGCTGAGATGGTCGCTATGCTGGGCTTACCGCCACTTGATGGGAGCAACAGGAGCCACTATAGCCGCGCTCAGTTAGCACAAGCGTGTGTCCTCTCTGGCCTCAAGCGACCGCTATGTGAGTAGCGACCACTCATTGATTAACTGATTCACCCACCTATATGACCAATTTGGCTTGACTGATGCGGAGAGACCGTAGGCCTAACCCTGCGCGACCGATAAGAGCCTACCTAATGTAAAAACTTAAGGAGGCCCATCATGCCTATTAAATATCTGATTACCAAACATAACGCCCTGAGCTATGACGCTAAGGCAAAGGAAGTAACTCTGTATGGTCACTCAATGACCGAGGAGTATTTCCGTGAGATTCAAGTGGTAACCATGCTCAACGCTGCGGGTACTAACCACGGGGCCATTGTGTCCATTCTGGAGCCGATGCATATCGCTGGTATGAGCACTCAGGGTTATGGCGAGTACAGCCGTATCTTTGCGGAGCACTTACAGGCTAACCGTGTGGCTATTGCACAGCGTCAGGCAGAAGCTAAGGCCCATCAAGAGCGCATTGAGTCCATCTTTGCGAGTCCTGAAGAAATCGAGAAGGCTGTGTCTGAGCGTAAAGCACGTCAGGCTGCAAACATTGCTCGTTTCCGTAAGGCTGATGCACTGTTCTAAGTATCAGTAAGTAACACATTCAGGGACCTGTAAGACTACGGGTCTCTAACCACATTTTAAATTTATAGAGAAGGAGATACAACATGAGCAACATTAAAGGTCAATCAATCGGTCAGGCTGCTGGCTTTGCTGATAAAACTGGTCTGTTCCTGAACGCTGAACAGAAGAAACGCAAAGAGCAGGCTCTGGCTAATGTCTCATTGCAGACCAAACACGCGACTGTCTCAGGTCATGAGGAGTCAGGCTGGAATCAAGTACAGATGGCTGCTGTAGCCCCTGTCGGTCCTGTAGAGGGCGCTGTAGATGGTGGCGGTGAAGTGCTTGTGACTTCATGGTCTGATAGTGGTGCATACGCTGAGGCTTTCGCTCAATCAATGGATGAGTCACTTAATGACCCTGAGTTTATCGACCGCCTGAATGAGTGCTTAGGTGCTGAGGCCCGTCCATATCGCACTGAGCCAACTCCTATAGCTCTGCCTCTGCTGGCTGACAATAGCGTGAAGTTCAATCCAACCAGCCGCTATGCTGACTCTGACAAGCCAAAGACCACTGTTAAGTTTGGCTCTATGGTCTCCGTTGAGAAAGCTCAGAGTGCCGTAATGTTCAACCACAGTGTACGCATGTTTGATATTCACATGGACTCTGCGGGCATGACTCAGCATTCAATGCAGGCAATGGTAGAGCAGGCTCTGGTAGATGTGTGCGCCTCTATGGCTAACCACGCTGCTGATATCCTGAGTGCTGGCGGTCTGACTGAGAAGGTAGAAGTGGCGAAGCCTTCAGGTAAACCGTCTGAAGTCGCTGAGGACATTCTGGACCTTCTGGCGATGAACATGAAGACCGCTTACGGTGCCTCTATCGCTGAATTTACTCTGATGATTCCACAGTCTATGGAGCCTATCTTAGACCGCGCCGCTCAGCGTGCAGGTGTAGAAGACTCGGAGGAACTGCTGGGCTGTGCCATTATGACTTATGCAGGTGCTGACCGTGGTATCTTCATGATTCCTCGCCGCTTCACCTCTCTGTCATTCCGCACTGCATCCACTGGTGATGTGTTCCCGGTGACTATGAGCCGCGATGCTGGACGTGCTGCATGGGTCATTGAGATGCGTGGCGTTGTCGATATCGTGGCAGACGCTACCGCTGTAGACGCTGACGGCGTAGAGGTGAAACTCCCGGTTATCACTCAGTTGGTCTGGAAGGCTGAAGAAGAAACCAAAAAGTAATTACGAAGGGACCAGTGGTGTCTAATAAAGGGGTGTCTATATGGCACTCCTTAGTTTTTGCACTCACGTACTGGTACACAGATACAACCCATTAAGACAACATTAGGCCAGTAAGCGCTGGCAAGGAGGTAAATCATGTTGGCTATCATTCAGGCCATCCATGAGTATCACCTTGTGCTGGCTATGGTTAACCTCTCGTTGGCTTACTTACTGAAACGAGTAGGTACTTAGGGGACCCTCTTGAGGGGAGACTCTTTAAGAATCTGACAGAAAAATCTGAGAGGGTATTTAATATATTAATGTCTCAAAGTATCCCCATTGGTCCCAGCGAGGGCCTCTAAAGGGGACCCCCTAAGTATTATCTTTCCGGGACAGCTAAGGTCACTCATCATATTTATTTCTCTGCGGTAGCGACAGCTACATTAGTAGCGACACAAAGAGAGCAACAAGAAGTGACACAAAGAGATTGACACATGGTCTAACCCTATGATCTCCTATGGTCACACCACCTATCGAGTCGTTCTTCTGAGACGTCTTGACATGAAGGACTCCGTTAACAAAAAAGCTGCGGAGTGATGTTCCGCAGCAGGATATTCGCCGGTATTCTAGCTGATTCGGGTTATTCGTTTCGAGCTAAACTGTTGTCATTTTGTTAAAGCAAGCGGTGTGTGAGCTGTTATTATCTCAACGCTATTTGATTAGCCGGTCTTTGATACGGTACAACTTATAGTGAATTAATTTTTTCTGTCATGCAGCCCCGCATACTGCCGGCGGACGGGCTAACCGGTCTGCGGACGAAAGCCAGCGGCTATTATTTCCAGAGGTGATAACCCGCGTTGCGGGACAGTAAAAACCGTCTGATAATGTTACTATCAGGCTTACGGATTAGCAGTGCTGGTGGTTGTACTATAAATAATATGACTGACATCCGGCCAGCCCGGGCCATTTAACGGCCTTAATCACAGAACACATTGAAACATCAGGGATTAAGCGCGTATTTACCTGGTGATATGAAAGAAGTACAGTGTAACGTAATTGAATAATGAAAGAGTCCGACAATGTCAGCAGACAGTGGCGGTAATTCTGCAACGAGGAGAATAAAATGTCGGTAACCCATCAGGCCCAGGCATGTGATCTGGTCATTTTCGGTGCCAAAGGCGATCTCGCCCGCCGCAAATTGTTGCCTTCCCTGTATCAACTGGAAAAGGCCGGACAGATCCATGAAGAGTCCCGCATTATTGGTGTCGGACGGGCGGAATGGGATAAAGCAGCCTATACCAAGGTTGTTCGTGAAGCCCTCGAAACCTTTATGAAAGAGAAAATCGATGAAGCGCTGTGGGAAAAACTCAGCAGCCGCCTCGATTTTTGTAATCTGGATGTAAACGACAGCGGCAGCTTCAGCCGTCTGGGCAAAATGCTCGACCAGAAAAAGCGGACCACCATTAACTATTTCGCCATGCCCCCGAATACATTCGGTGCTATCTGTAAAGGGCTGGGGCAGGCCAGGCTGAACGCTAAACCTGCGCGGGTGGTTATGGAGAAACCGTTAGGTACTTCTCTGGAAACATCCCGTGAGATTAATGACAGTGTCGGTGAGTACTTTGACGAAAGCCAGGTATTCCGTATTGACCATTATCTGGGGAAAGAAACGGTCCTTAATCTGCTGGCATTGCGCTTTGCTAACTCCATTTTCGTGAATAACTGGGATAACCGTACCATCGACCACGTGCAGATCACCGTGGCTGAAGAAGTCGGTATTGAAGGGCGCTGGGGCTATTTTGATAAAGCCGGTCAGATGCGCGATATGATCCAGAACCACCTGCTGCAGATCCTGACGATGATTGCGATGTCCCCGCCGTCAGATTTAAGCGCCGACAGTATTCGTGACGAGAAAGTCAAAGTTCTGCGTTCATTACGCCGTATTGACCAGACCAATGTCCGTGACAAAACGGTCCGCGGGCAGTATACCGCCGGCTTTGTTCAGGGCAAAAAAGTACCGGGTTATCTGGAAGAGGAAGGGGCGAATAAAACCAGCACTACCGAAACTTTTGTCTCTATCCGTGTGGATATCGATAACTGGCGCTGGGCTGGCGTACCTTTCTATCTGAGAACCGGTAAACGCTTACCGTCGAAATGTTCAGAAGTTGTGGTTTACTTTAAGAACCCTGAGCTAAACCTGTTTAAAGATTCCTACTCTGAGTTACCACAGAATAAGCTGACTATTCGTCTGCAACCGGATGAAGGGGTGGCAATTGAAATTCTGAACAAAGTGCCGGGCCTGGATCATAAACATAAACTGCAGACTACTGAACTGGACCTCAGTTTCTCTGAAACGTTTAATGAGTCTCATCTGGCGGATGCCTACGAACGACTGCTGCTGGAAACGATGCGCGGTATTCAGGCACTGTTTGTCCGCCGGGATGAAGTTGAGGCGGCCTGGACATGGGTTGACTCGATCATTAACGCCTGGGCAGCCGATGGCGATGGGGCTAAGCCATACCAGGCCGGTACATGGGGGCCTGTGGCTTCGGTTGCCATGATCACCCGCGATGGTCGTTCATGGAATGAATTTGAATAATATTTCCTGATTGTCGGAATCTGAACTGAAACGGCCTGCTTTGCAGGCCGTTTTTGATCGAACCACGGATTTACAGGGCTAACCGGCAACCGGTGATTTATCCGGGGGCAGGGCGAGTGCTTTCAGGCAATCAGTGTCCTGATTTTTATCTATAAATTTCAGCCTGTCGTGAAAAGTTCCGTGTTGCGGCGATTTTATTTATGTCTTTAGTTAAGGAAATGAAAGTAAATGTAAATCAGGCCTTACATATTAATGTAATATTAATAAAAATGATTATCACAATCATTTCATGTAATTGCGGATCATCAGTGAACAGTAAAAAAAATATTTCACCTGCTTTTAAAACCCTCGGTACATTAAGTGTATTTGCCGGTCTTTGCGCGGCTTCTGGTGTTGCGCAGGCACAGGTTACCCCGGCAGCGACAGATTCCGCTGCGGCAGCGAAAACAGCGCCTGCAGCCGGCAGTAAAAAAGCGGCCGGTGACAATACTCTGGTCGTGACAGGCAGCAGCTTACCGTCACTCTACCTGCCATCCGGTCTTTCCGATCCTAAATTTACGGCACCGCTGGCTGATACCACCCGCACCGTGACCATTATTCCGGAAAAAGTATTGCAGGAACAGCAGGCGACCACACTGACAGAGGCCCTGAAAAATTCCCCTGGAGTCGGTGCATTCTTCTCTGGTGAGAATGGCAGCACCAATATGGGGGATGCCATTATGATGCGTGGTATTGATACTTCCGGCAGTATTTATAGCGATGGTATCCGTGATATCGGAAGTATCACCCGTGATACCTTTAATACCCAGAGTATTGAAGTGATTAAAGGGCCATCGGGCTCAGATTACGGACGTACTGCACCTTCCGGCTCGATTAATATGGTCAGTAAACAACCGGAGCTTTATACCGGGGTGGATGGATCTCTCGGCTATGGCAGTGCCTCTGAACGGCGGGCTACCCTGGATTATAACCAGATGCTGAGCGATACCGCGGCTTTCCGTGTTAATGTGATGGGTGATAAAGGCAATACAAAAGATCGCGACCATATTAACCACCAGAAATTCGGTATCGCGCCTTCACTGGCCTTCGGTTTAGGTACCAAAACCCGCTGGTATCTTGATTACTTCCATGAACAGCAAGACAACACTCCGGATGGCGGGGTGTATACGGTCGGCTTACCGGGCTACAGCAGTACCAACAGCATACTGAACAATTCCGGACCAGTATCACGCAGTACATTTTACGGTACCGATTCAGATTATGAACACGATATGATCGATACTTTCACCTCCCGGCTGGAGCACGACTTTAACGACCGCACAACGTTGCGAAATACCACCCGCTGGTCTGAAATTCGTCAGCGTTATCTGCTTTCTGCGGTGCTGGGCCGGACTATCACCGAAACTGACGGTAATGTTTATGGTTCACGCCTGATGAACTCAAGCAATACGGTCAATAAAATTCTGACTAACCAGACTAACCTGACGACAAAATTCGATACCTTCGGGATGCAACATAATATCAGCACCGGGCTGGAACTGACCCGGGAAGATTATGTTTCCTACCCTTACGCCTTTGCGGCGAACAGCGTTAACCTGCTGAATCCTGATGCGGATACGGCAGTCAGTTCTGCCACCGGTTATGGTTCAAAAGCCCGCACCAATACCCTCGGTGTTTATGCGTTTGACACTCTTAAGCTGACGCAGCGTATTGAGTTTAATGGCGGCTTGCGCCTCGACAGCTACAAAACACATTATACCGGGGACAGTGCCACCGGCCATACGGATCTCAGCCACTCAGGTAACCTGGTCAACTGGAAAGCCGGAGCTCTGTATCATCTGACCAAAGAAGGTAACCTGTACGTTAACTACGGTGTATCTCAGCAGCCTCCGGGCGGCACTGATTTCAAACTGACCAGCGACAGTACTGACAGGACGTCACGCAGCGGTGAAAACATTAACTTCAAACCAGAGCGTGCAGAAACATCAGAACTGGGCACCAAATGGTCGTTACTGAATAAAAAACTGTTACTCAGTGCTGCACTATTCAGAACCACGATTAAAAATGACGCGGAGCTGGATACAACTACTAATCAGTACCAGCAGATTGGTTCCAAACGGGTTCAGGGTTATGAACTGACTGCCGCAGGGGATATTACGGACAATATTCATCTGATGGCCGGTTATACATTGCAGAACACCCGTACCGACAAAACCTCGGCAACCAATGACGGCTCCAGCTATATTCCGTTCACCCCGCGTCATGCCTTTACCTCCTGGGCGACCTGGGATGTGACCGATGACGTGACAGTTGGTTTAGGTGCACGTTACACGGGCAGTATGCATAAAATTAAAGACGGTGCGTCAGGCACACCTTCATCGGTTGATCATTACTGGGTTGCCGACTCTATGGCGACGTGGCGGGTGAATCCGACCCTCGATTTACAGCTGAATGTCTACAATATGTTTAATAAAAAATATATTGCTGCACTTAACCGCAGTGGCTATCGCTATACGCCGGGCACACCACGTACCTGGATGCTGACCGCCAATGTGCATTTCTGACAACAGGTCTGAACACTGACCGTCGTTATTGAACGAAGAGACTGATCAACGCTGCCTGAGGGCAGCGTTTTTGATCCGTAACCTTCCGGATGTCCCGCTAACAGCAGTACTCAGCAAACATTTTCAGGCTAAAAGGAGAGACGACGGCAGTCGGGGGAGGTAAAGATGCTGACAATGATAAGTCCCCCGGGCTGCGGGGGACAGGCGGCAGTCGGTTAATTAACCACTGACTGATACTTTTTCTGCGGCTGCGATAGCGCGGGCAACCGCTTGTTCGGTGGTATCTCCGGTAGCTAAAGCCACACCCAGCCGGCGGCGGCCTTCAATGGCGGGTTTGCCAAATAAACGCAGCTGCAGACCGGCACCCAGTGCCTGGTCCGCATTCACAAAACGGATATCCCGGCTGTCCAGTTCCGGCAGGATAACCGCAGAAGCTGACGGGCCATACTGACGGATCCCGCCGATTGGTAAACCGAGGAAGGCACGGACATGCAGAGCAAATTCCGACAGGTCCTGTGAAATCAGGGTGACCATACCCGTATCATGGGGGCGTGGTGAGACTTCGCTGAAAATGATGTCATCGCCGCAGACAAACAGCTCGACGCCAAACAGCCCGAATCCTCCGAGGGCCCTGACAACTGACGCTGAGATTTGCTGAGCACGTTCCAGGGCCAGCGGGCTCATGGCCCGTGGCTGCCAGGATTCACGGTAATCACCGTCTTGCTGGCGATGGCCGATCGGCGCACAAAAATGAATACCATCCGCGGCATGGACCGTCAGCAGAGTGATCTCAAAATCGAAGTTAACCACGGCTTCAACAATCACCTTTCCGGCCCCTGCACGGCCACCTTGCTGGGCGTATTGCCAGGCTTGTTCCAGTTGGTCCGGGGTACGGATAAAGCTCTGACCTTTACCTGAAGAGCTCATCACCGGTTTAACGATACAGGGGAATCCGATGTCATGGGCGGCAGCAAAAAACGTCTCTTTACTGTCAGCGAAACGATAAGCTGAGGTTGGCAGTGCCAGTTCTTCTGCAGCCAGCCGGCGAATGCCCTCACGGTTCATGGTCAGTTTTGCTGCACGTGCAGTCGGCACCACATGCACACCTTGTTGTTCAAGCTCGAGTAATTTATCTGTAGCAATCGCTTCGATTTCCGGCACCACAAAATCAGGTTTTTCCCTGGCGATAACTTCTGCCAGCGCATCACCATCCAGCATATTGATCACATAGCTGCGGTGGGCCACATGCATCGCCGGAGCATCGGCGTAGCGGTCTACGGCGATCACTTCCACACCCAGCCGCTGACATTCCACAGCAACTTCTTTCCCCAGTTCACCTGAGCCTAATAACATGACACGTGTTGCTGACGGACGCAGTGCTGTTCCGAGAGTTACCATTCTTTTCACCCGTTGATTCCTGAACAAAAACTGCCGCACAGTATAAAGGAAAACGATTGCGCAGGCATTAGCAGGCGATTTCTTTTTTATAATGGTAAAGTCTGCTTCACAGACGGCAGGGCAGACGATGACAGGGTCAGATTCTTCCTTGCGGTGAACGTATTCCTCCGGCTGGCAGGTCTTAATTTTTTCAGGACAGAGACAATGACAATCCCAAAAGCAGCAAAACATCCCCATACAATGACACTGCATGGTGAAACCAGAACAGATAATTACTACTGGCTGAGGGATGATGAGCGTTCCCGTCCGGAAGTCCTTGACTATCTGCGTCAGGAAAATGATTACTGCCAGCAACAATTATCCGCGGTGAAAGACCTGGAAAAAAGGTTATACCAGGAAATGGTGGCCCGTATCCCGCCGAAAGATCATTCGGTCCCTTATCTGAAAAACGGTTTTCTCTATCAGCAGCGTTTTGCTGCCGGAGGAGAGTACCCGGCATGGTTCCGCGCCCGGCAAAACGGATCCGCAGATCCACAGTGGGAATGCCTGATTGACTGTAACAAAAGAGCAGAGCAGCATCCGTACTATAGTCTCGGAGCCCTGGATATCACCACGGATAATCGTCTGATGGCGGTCGCGGAAGATTCTTTATCACGGCGACAATATGAGATACGTCTGTACTCATTAGCGGATAACCACTGGTTTCCGGAAGTCCTGACCGGCGTTTCTCCTTCGCTGGTATGGGCGAATGATGGCAGAACTCTGTTCTATGTCCGTCAGGATCCGGATACTCTGTTGCCCTGGCAGGTCTGGCGACATATTGCGGGAACAGCGGTCGACCAGGACCAGCTGGTGTATCAGGAAAATGATGACAGCTTCTATGTCAGTCTGGGGAAAACCACCTCGGAAGACTTTATCGAAATTATTATCGACAGTACCACCAGCACCGAGGTCTGGCTGGTGAATGCCAGTGAGCCTCAGTCCGCGCCCGAATGTTTTTTGCCGCGGCGGGAAGATCATGAATATGATCTGGACCACTATCAGCAGCAGTTTTATATCCGATCCAACGCCGAAGGGATTAATTTCGGCCTGTACCGCACCGCAGAATCCCTGCCGGAAGAAAGGCACTGGCAGACGGTCATCCCCGTCAGAGAGCAGCGGGTACTGGAGGACTTTCAGGTATTCCGGGACTGGCTGGTGACGGAAGAGCGGGAAAACGGCCTGAGCTGTTTGTCTCAGTATCATCGTTTCCGTGATGAACAACGGCTGATCCGCTTTGATGATCCGACGTACGTGACCTGGCTGGGCTATAACCCGTCGCCGGACACTTCAGAATTACGTTACGGTTATTCATCCATGACCACCCCGGCAACCACCTTCCAGCTTGATCTGGACAGCGGTGAACGTCAGATTCTGAAGCAAAGCACGGTAAAAGGTTTCAGTGCCGGGAAATACCACAGTGAGTATTTATGGCTGACAATGGATGATGGCTGTGAGGTACCCGTATCCCTGGTCTACCGAAAAGACCTGTTCCGTCCGGCGGAAAATCCTTTACTGGTCTACGGTTACGGTGCGTATGGCAGCAGTATGGATGCAGACTTTAGCAGCAGTCGTCTCAGTCTGCTGGACAGAGGATTTGTCTATGCACTGGTGCATATTCGTGGTGGTGGCGAGCTGGGGCAGGCGTGGTACGACGGCGGACGGCTGGCAAATAAACAGCACAGCTTCAGTGACTTTATCCAGTCAACCCGCCAGTTACTGGCGCGGGGTTATGGTAACCCGCAACAATGCTATGCCATGGGCGGCAGTGCCGGTGGCTTACTGATGGGAGCGATAGTTAATCAGGCTGCCGGACTGTATCACGGAATTGTGGCACAGGTACCTTTTGTTGATGTGCTGACGACCATGCTGGATGAAAGTATTCCGTTAACCACCGGCGAATATGATGAGTGGGGTAATCCGCAGCAGGCCGAAAGCTATGCCGTTATCCGCAGTTATAGCCCTTATGATAATGTCCGCCCTGCGGCTTATCCGCATATGCTGGTAACTACTGGCTTACATGATTCGCAGGTACAGTACTGGGAACCGGCCAAGTGGGTCGCGAAGCTGCGGGAACTGAAAACCGATAATCACTTGCTGCTGTTATGGACCGATATGGATGCCGGGCACGGGGGGAAATCGGGACGGTTTAAAGCCTATCATGATATCGCGATGGAGAGTGCCTTCCTTATCGGGCTGGCGGAAGGGCTGCTTCCGCCAGCTCAGATTCAGGGCTGACCCTTCAGATAATGCCGGAGTGCCTGGCGTAATGCCGGGCGTAAGTCCGTAAGATTATCCAGCATCCAGCGCAGATAACCCGGGTCCTTCCGCGCCACTGAAGCAATAGGTTGTCCGCGGTATTTTCCGAAAGGGAAAATATCATCGGCCTGAGCGCTGGCTGCCGGCTGGCAGACTGCCAGCATCTGCGGGCGATCCCAGCCCGATTGTTCCATAATCCGGATTAACAGTGCGGCGGTCACATAGCAGTCATACAATGCCCGGTGAGCATGCAGGTGCTGTGGCGGTTCAATGTCCAGCTTAAGGCTATGGCGCAGCGCCTGGTTACTGTATTTACGCCCCGGCCATAACTGGCGTGCCATCTTCAGGGTGCACAGCCATTCGCCGCCCATTTCAGGAAGTACCCTGCGGTCAAAACTGGCATTATGTGCCACATAGCAGTCGCTGCCCTGGTAACGGGAGATGACCTGCTCAATCGGCGGCTGATCAGCAACCATCTGCGGGGTGATCCGATGAATTGCCATTGCCTGATGGCTGATAGGCCGGTCGGGACAGACCAAATCACTCATCGGATTGACTATCCTGCCATCAGTCACATCCACCGAGGCGATTTCGACAATGCCGCCCTGCAGGCCACAGGTTTCTGTATCAATAACCCGTAACATCAGTTTTTCTGTTTAGGTTCATAAGGTAAACGTGACAGGGTCAGGGAGGTCTGGCGAAAAGTCCCCAGTCGCTGGCGGAACCAGTCGCGTAATGCTTCAGGTTGTTCTCTTTCAACAATCTCAGCGACTACCGGCATATTATAACGTTCTTTAAAGGCGACGCCGGAGGCAGCCAGATCCGTATTAATCTTATCTTTTTCTTCTGCAGACAGCAGGGCTAAGTTAAAGCTCATCGGGTGCTCCTGAATATTTAGCGTCAAAATAATGCTTTCTCTTCTGCGGATCAACCCCCGGGCTAAGCTGGCGTAAACTCGACACCGGTTCAGTAGCGGCGTATTCTTAATGTAATCAGGCAGTTCTTATTATCAGTGTCAGGAGAGCAGAGTGTTGCGGAACAGGAGATGCGGCAGACAGACAATAGTCGCCGCGATGTCAGATACGGTTATTTTCCCGCGGCGAGGTAACAGGTGATTGTTACCGGCTACATACTTCTGCGTTTTTTCCATTTCAGTAGTCTGTTATTTTTTTCCGGCACACTCGGCTATATGGTGCTGCTGACCCGTGGTAAATTCGCCGGACAGTTAGGGGCATTGCTGAAAACCCCCTTGTGGTGGAGTGCAGCCATTGCGTTAGTCAGTGCGCTGGGAATATTTGCTGCCCAGACAGTATTGATGAGCGGGCAGCAAAACGGGTTTACGCAGCCGGACATCTGGCGTGCTGTGGCCGCTACCCATTTTGGCCGGGCCTGGGGGGCGGAAATGTTGCTTCCGGCACTGACTCTGCTGCTGATCAGGTTCTCAGGGCCCCGCATCCGGAAATTATTATTGCTGAGCAGTATGATTCAACTACTGTGCCTGGCGGGGACCGGACATGCCGCGATGCACGACGGGATAGCCGGTATCGCAGGGCAGCTGAGCCAGACTGTCCATCTGCTGGGAGCTGCTTTCTGGTGCGGAGGTTTGTATCCGCTGCTGCGACTGATGCAACAGGCAGGACGGGAATACGGTGAGCGGGAGGCCCTGCTGTCCATGATGCGTTTTTCCCGTTATGGTCACTGGGCGGTGGCGGTTACGTTATTCAGCGGTGTTATTAATACGTTATCGATTGCCGGCTTTTCGCTGCAGCCCACATTATGGCTGAGCCTGCTGATGTTGAAAGTGCTGTTTGTCATGCTGATGGTGACGATTGCGCTGTATAACCGCTACACGCTGGTACCACAGTTTAAACAGGCGGCGAACGACGACAGTCGGCAGTTATTTATTCGCCTGACCAGACTGGAGCTGATTACCTCTCTGGTCGTCATCGGACTGGTCAGCCTGCTGGCAACCTTATCGCCGGGCTGAATTTTTCCCGTTATTCAATGATTGTGTAAACAAGGTTTATATTGCATGAAAAAAATATTTCCTTCCCTGTTACTGCTGTTGCTCAGTGGTCAGGCTATGGCAACTCAGGTGATCACCGTCAGTCGTTTCGAAACCGGCAAAGATCACTGGCCCCTGAACCGTGAAGAAATTATGCTGACCTGTGAAAAGGACGGCGCATTATTTGCCATTAACCCTTCGACGTTAATGAATTACCCGTTGAATAAAACAGCACAGCAAAAAGTGAATGCCGGGCTGGCTCAGGGAAGCTCAATTGCTCCGCTGGTGGCGGATGATAAAAATCATCCCGGTCAGAAAATGAGCCTGCAACCATTGATCAGCAAAGCGCAGTCTTTGTGCGGAAAATAGCGGTGACAGCATCAGCCAATGGCACTGGAAACCGGGGGAAAGCAGACTATGCTTATTAACAGAGCAACGTTATTGCATAACCACAGTTTTTAGCGCACGGCTCTCTGAGCCATTTCCCCCGACCGGCCACAGGAGTTGTGTCCGGTCTTTTTTTTAGTCGTGTCAGCGGAACAAACGGCCTTCTTTTACCAGTTCACGGGGGTAGCTGTTTTTTATCCGGTTACTGACCTTTTTCGCCAGTCCCAGTGGCTGACCACGATGGAATACCAGCATGTCACTGGCAGGTAACGGCTGACAAGGGTAGATATCACGGCCACGGTACCACTCTTCTGCCTGCGCATCACTCAGATGAACAACCGTGTCGTGCCCGGGATCTGCCAGTGCAATAACGGCCTCATGCTGCCAGCGATAACCCCTGGCAAAGGTTTCAGCCAGCTTCAGGCCGATGCGTGAAAAGCGTACCCGGCCAAATAATGACTCAGCTTCTTCAGGGAATAACCAGATTTCTTTATCCCGCTGCCAGAGTTTCAAATTTTCCGGCCAGTCCAGACCGGCGTCGTTTGCCCGCTGGCGTACTTCCTGAACCTGTTTCCGGGGTAACGGACTGAAAGGGAATTTGCCGACTTTATAGGTCGGGGCCGGAAGCGGGGGAATACTGTCTGTTTTACGTAAACAGGCGACAAAAAATCCTTCACTATCGAAATATTGCGGGAAAACATGCAGGTAACCTTCGCGGGTTGCCGCCTGTGACGCGCCCTCAAACAGCGTATTCAGGGCAATCACTTCCACTGCCTGCGGGTAGCTGGCCAGCAACTGATTAACCACCTGCTGGTTTTCCAGCCGGTTAAGGGTACAGGTCGAATATACCAGTGTGCCGCCGGGTTTCAGCGCATGGAAAGCACTTTCCAGCAATTGCTGCTGAGTAGCGGCAATCTGCCGGCAACTCGACAGGCTCCAGTTTTTCAGTGCCCGGGGATCTTTGCGGATAACGCCTTCGCCGGAGCAGGGGGCATCCAGCAGGATTGCATCAAATTGCTCCGGTAATGCCGGGCCAAATACAGCAGCGTCAAAATGGGTAATGGCTGCACGGCTGACGCCGCAACGACTGATATTGGCATGCAGTACTTTTACCCTGCTGGCTGAGTATTCGTTTGCCAGTATCATGCCCTGGTCCTGCATTCTGGCAGCAATCTGGGTTGTTTTAGAGCCGGGAGCAGCAGCCATATCCATTACATAGCGGGGATCAATGCTGTGGGCAAAAAGTGCTGACACCGGCAGCATTGAGCTGGCTTCCTGAATATAAAACAGTCCGTTCAAATGCTCTGCAACGCTGCCGAGAGGCAGTGATTCATCGGTACGGCTTATCCAGAAACCTTCTTCACACCAGGGCACCGGGCTCAGTTGCCAGTCATAGTCAGCAACCAGCGCCAGAAAGTCCGCCACCGAAATTTTAAGAGTATTAACCCGGATACTCCGGCGCAGTGGCTGGTGGCACAGTGCTTTAAACGCGGAAAACTGCTGTCCGTCAGGGAGTAATTGTTGCATTTGTGACAGAAAGTCTTCAGGGAAAAACAGAGATGAATCGGACACAGGGGGGTACCGTTAGAAAATAGTCAGTTATTGTAACATGATAACGGGCAGCGATGCTGCCCGTTATCTGTGGTGCGGGTTTAGCGGGAGATCGCGGTGCCCCATGACTGCCAGTCTTTTGGCGCTTCATTAAGTAACAGGAAATGCTTACCGGCACCCGCTTCAGGAGCCAGAGGCACTGTCGGCGGTGTGGCAAACTGTATTCCGCCACGGATAAATTGCTGGAAGGTACCGGTTTTGACTACACCGCCGATCAAGCCAAAGTTCAGTGAATACCCTGAAGCCAGCCAGAATACCGAGTTGTTCCTGACCAGATACTGGTAACGCTGACTGATGCGCAGGGCGATTTGTACCCGGTCAGCCAGAGCCCCCAGAGAAGTTCCGGTGACGGTACCGACTTCAACACCACGGAACAGAACCGGAGTACCTATGGTCAGTGAACCGGCTTCCGGAGCATCGACATACAGGGTCCTGCCATTCAGATAACGCGAATCGGTGATTGTTGCCTGCTGAAGTTCAAAACTGCGGCTGGCGGTGCCTTTCCCCGGATCAACGTTAACGTATGGCTGTAAGATAGACTCAAGGTGATTCACCCCGGCAGGTGAAATCTCCGGTGAAATAATGGAAAAACGGCTGCCGGTACGGGCAAAGTCGTTGACGTATTCCGGGTAGAGCACCGCTTTGGCAAGGACCTGATTATTGGCGGCATTGAGTGACAGGGACTCTATCTGCCCCACAGTAATCCCGAGATAGCGGATAGGCATACCGGCAGACAGTTTACTGGCATCATAGGTCTGCAGGGTAATCTGGCTACCGATAGCTTTGGCTGCGGTCTCGGTCGGATAGAGAACCCGGTTCTGACCCGGCGAGTGTTCAACTCCCTGTACATTATCGAAACTTATCGCACCTTTCAGTGCGCGGTTAAGCGGGGTTGCCTGCACCGTGATACCACTGGCATTAAGCTGTACTTTAGCCCCGCCTTCTGCCCAGAACACGCTATCTTTGGTGACCAGCTGACGGTAAGCAGGGTTGATATGGACCGCTACCGTGAAATTGTTTGCATGAGGAGTGACAGCGACAATTTCCCCGACCTGAAAACGGCGGTACAGTACAACCGATCCGGTCTGAATATCCGGCAGGGTTTGTGCAGTCAGGTTCAGGGTCGCAACAGGGGTATCCCCGGTAATGCCTTGTGCTGCTTTTTCTGCATCGGCGTATAACGGATAACGGGGCGCAGGATCACCTTTATCTCCCGCAATTAAGCGGATCCCGCCCTGTAACCACTCTCCGGGGCTGGCTCCGACCATCTGCACACCGTCCGGGCTGACATTGACCCGAATCTGACTGTCTGCCACAAACTTACTGTTGGCATGGACGAACTGACGATAATTCGCGGCAATCGAAATAACAAAGCGCACGCCATTAGTGGTCAGCTCCCGTTCAGAGACGGTACCGATGGTAACACCATTCAGGATCACCGGCTGGCCCGCAGCAATACCGTAACTGTCATCGGCAGTTAACTGCAGATTCAGGCTGCCCGGGGTATACATCAGTGTTCGGGTCGCCGGATAAACCGTGAAGCGGTTGCGGGGTTCACCTGCGCCGGGGATCAGTTGCAGCGTATTTCCGGTTAACAGGCTGCTCAGAGACGCGTCAGCGGAAGTGATTTTCGGACGGTGTAATTCGATACGTGTCTGCGTGCGCATCAGTTCGGTTACTGAAGGGTCAATGGTTAATTCACCGCTGACATGTTGCGGGTCAGTCAGGTTTAACCGGGTCAGGGTACCGACCTGTAGTCCCTGATACAGCAGTGGAGTGGATCCGGCGCTCAGGTTATTACCGTCAGGCAGGTCAAGGGCAATACTTACCCCGCGGTGACTTTCTGCCAGAGTCGGGTACAGGGTATAATTTTCATCAGACACCGCCGCCTGACTGGCTGACGGAGAATCAAAGGCAATAGCACCGTTAATGATTGCAGGCAGGCTGTCCATCCGGATATTCACCCCGCCGGCGCCGAAACGGGCATCAATTCCAGACACATTCCAGAAACGACTGTCTTTTTTGACCAGATAACTGTAGCGGCGCTCGATTAAAACATCGATAACCACACCACGGTTATCACTATTCACACTGTAGTTATACACTTTACCGACCGGAACCTTGCGGTAATAGACCAGAGAGCCCGTCGAAAGCGAGCCGAGATCCGGTGCATTCAGGTGCAACATTAACCCGGACGTGTTGGTGTTATATTTTGGCTGAGAGTCCAGAGCTGTGAAGCTGTCCTGCGGGTTGCCGTTGCCCGGCATCATGGAGATATAGTTACCGCCAACCAGGGCATCAAGACCTGAAACACCGGCCAGAGAGGCCTGAGGTGTCACCAGCCAGAACTGGGTGTTTTCACGCAGTGCCGGCTTCATCTCATTTTTGATACTGGCTTTAATACGGATGGTCCGGTAATCATCACTCAGCACAATGCCTTCAACAGTACCGATTTGTACCCCCTGATAACGGATAGGGGTCCGCCCGGGGACGATGCCGTCGGCGGTCTGAAAGTTAATGGTAATGGTGGTTCCCCGTTGCTGGTAATTTTGCCACAGTAACCCGCCGGTGATCAGTAACGCGACCAGTGGCAGCAGCCAGAAAGGGGAAATCTTGCGCTTTTTTGTCAGCGCCGGTCTAATCGGCATATTCGGTGTTTCCTGTTGCATATGCATCCCAGAGTAAACGACTGTCCAGCCATTCGGCAGCGAGTATCGTCAGGATTACGGCGGAACCGAAATAGAATGCAGCCGGTCCCATGGTGAAAGCTAATAACTGGTCACGGTTAACCAGTGACATCGTCAGCGAAATAACAAATAAATCCAGCATCGACCAGCGGCCGATCCACTTTATTGCACGCAGCAAGCGGATTCTGGTCTTCAGCCCCTGAACACAGCGGAAATGAATACTTAGCAGCAGGGACAGCATAATCAGTACTTTGCTGAACGGTACCAGAATACTGGCAATAAATACCACTATCGCCACCGGAATGTTGCCTGAACCAAGGGACAGAATACCGGAGAAAATAGTGTCCTGCTGGCGGGCACCGTTCAGGTAAATAACGGATATCGGTAATAGGTTGGCCGGGATAAGTAACATCACTGATGCTATCAGTGCGGCCCATGTTTTTTGCAGGCTGGCGGGTATCCGCCGGGACAAGGGCACATGACAACGCCGGCAGCGGCCCCTGCTGTCAGGCAGACCGCTGAAGTGACAGTGCAGACAGATCATTATCTTATCTGCGGCGATCCCGGTGACGGGCTGCGGATAAAAGGCCTGCCATAATTTGCCGACATTCAGGTTAATCAGTACCAGCAGGCTGAGCACTGTCAGGGTAATAAATGCCAGCAGACCATTTCCGGCATCCAGTGACGCGTAATCCTGTACTTTGATTGCCGCGACCGCAATGCCGACCAGGTAGATATCCAGCATTACCCATTCTTTTAGCTTATCCAGCATCAGCAGTACCGGCCGCAGGTTCATTCCCAGCCAGTGGCCGATAACCAGATAAAGTATCGCCAGAACCAGTGTCAGAGGCGCACCTGCCGCGCCGAAGGTCACCATCGCGGCGGTCAGTACATCACCCTGAGCAACTATCTGAAAGATACCTTCGAACAGGCTGGCGTTAATCTCCATCCCTAATAAGTGAATACGGATTAATGGCAGACCGAAGGCTAATGGCATCAGGATAAGCATCAGCAGTGCAATCACTGCCAGCTGCAGTAATGACCATTCCCTGCCACTTTCTATCTTTGCCATGCAGCGCGGACAATACGCTGTTTCGTGCGATTTGAGTGGCGGCAGAGAAAAAACCGCATCACACTGCGGGCATCTGTGGGTGCCCTTATGTAATAATAGCGGGTGAATTTTGTTAATTATCATAAAAGAAATTAATGGTTAGTCGGTCTGGCAGCATAAAATCCTGAATGTTCTCAGCGCATGTCTGCTATATTTCTGCTGACGATAATGAAGAGATGTCCCGGACAACGAGTCACTAAGAGTATAGTAACTCTGCGGTTGATTCATTATGTCTGTGTATGTTTTCGTGCTATGCAGACTGCATGGAAGACGATAATATTTTGTTAATGTATATGGTTGGTGTATGAGCAAACAAGCATTTTATGATGAGCTTAACCGTGATTTCGCGGCATTAATTGCTGCTGAAAGCTCATTTCTGGCAGTGATGGGTAATTGCAGTGCGTTATTATTTGAGCGGTTATCTGAAGTTAACTGGGCCGGTTTTTATTTACTGACCGAACCGGATACACTGGTCCTCGGGCCGTTTCAGGGCAAAATAGCCTGTGTGCGAATTCCTGTTGGTCGTGGTGTTTGCGGTACAGCTGTTGCAGAAAATACCGTGCAACGGGTTGCAGATGTTCATGCCTTTGCCGGACATATTGCCTGTGATGCAGCCAGTAATTCAGAAATCGTATTACCTGTAGCTGTTAACGGAAAGGTTATTGGTGTGCTGGATATTGACAGTATCGCCTATGATCGTTTTGATGCTGAAGACGAAAAAGGTTTGCGCATTTTGACCGAAACCCTGTCTGCCGCCTTGTCTGAGACAAAAATTGAAAGATTTTTGCAACATAACGGCAGCTAATTGACAGGATGCATAGCATTTAGCAACGTTGTCATTATAATGGCGCCTGTTCATGCCTTCTTTGGTCGGCAAAACCGTTGTAATCAGGAAATTTCATGGAAAATCAACCTAAGTTGAATAGCAGTAAAGAAGTTATCGCCTTCCTGGCAGAGCAATTCCCTCAGTGTTTTTGCACTGAAGGTGAAGCAAAGCCCCTGAAAATTGGTATTTTTCAGGATATCGTTGAACGTGTACCTGGCGATTCAAATATCAGTAAAACCCGGTTACGTTCAGCGTTGCGTTTGTATACCTCCAGCTGGCGTTACCTGCATGGCATTAAGGCCGGCGCAACCCGTGTAGACCTCGATGGTAATGCGTGTGGTGTACTGGATGAGCAGCACGTTGAACATGCCCGTAAGCAGTTGGAAGAGGCGAAAGCCAGAGTACAGGCTCACCGTGCTCAGCAGCGTGCGCGTAAAGCGGAAGCCGGAGAAGAGGCGACCGAACAACGTAAACCGCGTAAAGCTGCCCCGCGTAAACCCGCGTCTGACGATACCCCGCGTAAACCTCGCAACAATGCCAGCAAATCTGCCAGCAAGCGCAGCCCGCAGACAGATTCTGCGCCTCGCCAGCCGGTGACAGATACGTCTTTATTGCAGACAGGTCAGGCGATTAAAGTTAAAGCCGGACAAAATGCAATGGATGCAACGGTGCTTGAAGTATCTAAAGAGGGTGTTCGGGTTCAGCTTTCATCCGGCATGGCAATGATAGTACGCGCAGAACACTTGCAGTTCTGAAACGGAGAGTGACCAGGGCATGAACACCTTTTTTAAGCTGAATATCATTGCCGGCCTGCTGTTTGCAGGCCAGGCATTTGCGGCAGATACTATTACCCGCGAAGATCAAATTCCGGTTCTGCATGAAGAACCGCAGCAGGTCACTGTCAGTGAACGGGTAACCACCCGCTTCACTCAGTCCCATTACCGGCAGATTGATCTGAACAGTGATTTTTCGAAGAAAATCTTCGACCGTTATCTGAATATGCTCGATTACAACCATAATGTATTGCTGGCCTCTGATATTGCGAAGTATTCAGATCAGGCGGCAACGGTGGGTGATGAGCTGAAAAGCGGTAAACTGGATGTTTTTTATGACCTGTTCAATCTCTCTCAGAAACGTCGTTTTGAACGCTATCAGTATGCGCTGGACGTTCTGAAACGCCCGATGGATTTCACGACAAACGAAACCATCAATCTTGACCGCAGTAAAGCTCCCTGGCCAACATCAACCGCGGAGCTGGACAAACTGTGGGATGCTAAAGTCAGATTTGATGAGCTGAACCTGAAACTGACGGGAAAAACCGAGGCAGAAATCAGGGACATCCTGACCAAACGCTATAATTTCGCTATCCGGCGTCTGGCGCAGACCAATAGCGAAGATGTTTTCCAGCTGGCGATGAACGCCTTTGCACATCAGATTGATCCGCATACCAACTATTTATCACCACGTAATACCGAGCAGTTTAATACGGAGATGAGTCTGTCTCTGGAAGGCATTGGTGCGGTGTTACAGTCCGATGATGACTATGTAGTGATTAACTCTATGGTTGCCGGTGGCCCTGCGGCGCGCAGTAAATTGCTGTCAGTCGGTGACAGAATTGTCGGGGTCGGGCAGCCAGGTAAACCGATTGAAGACATTATCGGCTGGCGTCTTGATGATGTGGTCGAAAAAATTAAAGGCCCGAAAGGCAGCCGTGTCCGTCTGGAAATTCTGCCGGCCGGTAAGGGCAGTAAGACACGCATTATTACTCTGACGCGAGAAAAGATCCGCCTCGAAGATCGTGCCGTACAGATGTCGGTACATCAGGTCGGCACCCATAAAGTCGGTGTGCTGGATATTCCCGGCTTCTATGTCGGCCTGACGGATGATGTTAAAGTACAGCTACAAAAGCTGGAAAAACAGCATGTTGACAGTATTGTTATTGATTTGAGAACCAACGGTGGCGGAGCTCTGACTGAGGCTGTGTCTCTTTCCGGACTATTTATTCCTTCCGGGCCGGTGGTGCAGGTCCGCGATAATACCGGTAAAATTCGTCAGGACAGTGATACAGACGGAATTGTTTACTATAAAGGTCCGCTGGTGGTATTGGTGGATCGCTTTAGTGCTTCGGCGTCAGAAATTTTCGCGGCCGCGATGCAGGATTATGGCAGGGCATTAATTGTCGGTGAACCAACCTTTGGTAAAGGGACGGTTCAGCAATACCGTTCTCTGAACCGTATTTATGACCAGATGCTGCGTCCTGACTGGCCGCCACTGGGGTCGGTGCAATACACTATTCAGAAATTCTACCGCATAAACGGCGGCAGTACTCAGCTGAAAGGGGTAACCCCTGATCTGCTGATGCCTACCGGGGTTGAAGCAGTGAAAACCGGTGAGAAGTTTGAAGATAATGCGTTGCCATGGGACAGTATACCGGCCGCGTCTTACCATAAAACCGGGGATATCAAAGAGTATCTGCCGAAATTACTGGCTGAACATGACGCCAGAATCGCCAAAGATCGTGAGTTCCAGTATATCCTTCAGGATATGAAACGTTTCGATGCGATGAAAGATAAAATTGATATCGTTTCCCTGAACTACGCTGAGCGCGAGAAAGAAAATAAACAGGATGACAGCCTGCGTCTGGACAGAATTAATGCACGCCTGCAGGCTGAAGGTAAAAAGACCTTAACCAGCCTCGATCAGCTGCCTAAAGACTATAAAGCGCCAGATCCGTATCTGGATGAGGCGGTTGATATAGCCAATGATCTTGCTCAGCTGGAAGCAACGCAGCCAGCCCCTGCAAAATAAGGCAGTGTCTTTATAAAAAGCACCGGTTATCCGGTGTTTTTTTTTGCCGGTAATTCTGCTGCTGAAAATAACAGCGTTATTATGTCAGGAATTGCCGGAGGAGTGCTGCGATATGTCGTTATCAGTGTAAAGTTATGTCTTTTCAAGGGTTCCGTGCGGTTGCACTCTTGAAAACCGGTGTAATGGACATAGGATATGTGGCAGAAACCTGCGTTAAAAATGAGGATAATAAACGTCTATGATGCGTATAGCTCTTTTCTTACTGACTAACCTTGCAGTAATGCTGGTGTTTGGTCTGATTCTTAGCCTGACCGGCATTCGTTCCAGCAGTGTCCAGGGGCTGATGATCATGGCGGGTCTGTTTGGCTTTGGCGGTGCATTTGTCTCGCTGCTGATGTCCAAATGGATGGCATTACGTTCGGTGGGGGGAGAGGTTATTCAACAGCCGCGCAACGAAACCGAAAACTGGCTGATGTCGACGGTGGCACAACAAGCCCGCCAGGCTGGTATTGCGATGCCCCAGGTGGCTATCTACCATGCACCTGACATCAATGCTTTTGCCACCGGTGCAAGGCGTAATGCATCGCTGGTCGCGGTATCAACCGGACTGTTACAGAATATGAACCGTGATGAAGCCGAGGCGGTACTGGCCCACGAAATAAGCCACGTGGCTAACGGTGACATGGTGACCATGACGCTGATCCAGGGAATTGTTAACACCTTTGTTATTTTTATTTCGCGGATCATTGCGCAGCTCGCAGCAGGCTTCCTGTCATCTGATCGCGACAGCGAGGAAAACAGTAACGGTAATCCTTTAGTCTATTTTGCTGTTGCTACAGTGCTGGAGCTGGTGTTTGGTATTCTGGCGAGCATTATTACTATGTGGTTTTCGCGCCATCGTGAATTCCATGCTGATGCCGGTTCAGCGAAGCTGGTAGGCCGTGAGAAAATGATTGCGGCATTACAGCGGCTGAAGACCAGCTATGAGCCTCAGGAACCTGGCAATATGATGGCCTTTTGCATTAACGGAAAAGGTAAATCTCTGAGTGAGTTATTTATGTCTCATCCGCCGCTGGATAAGCGTATAGAGGCTTTACGCCGCGGTGATTACCTGAAGTAATCCTGAGCTGTCCGCCGGACTTACCGGCGGACTAGTCCCTTGCCAGTGGATTGCTCTGATAGTCAGCCGGAGTCTCTCCCGGCTCTATCCACGGACAACTGGATTTACCGATGACACCGCTATCTGACTGAAGGTAATGAGAGACGGTAAGCCCTTTTGCCGTCAGATACTGGCAACGTAATCCTAATCCTGCCGCAATTTTTTGACTGCCTGTCAGTACCCCGTAGCCACTGAGCAGCATCCCCAGCCAGATAATAGTCAACACTAAGACACTGCGTACTATCATATGTTTTCACCTCTGTGTTTAAGGTAATCGTTGTGCTACTGCGTCAGCATGCGGTAACTGTTTGCAGAAAGGGATCAGAGATAACTGAAATATTTCTGTGGCAAACCGCGCGCAGGCACCTGACAACGGATGATCATTTCTGTTTCCCGGAGTAGAATCAGCGTTTATATTTTTAGTCAGTAATTCGGGTGTATTGAGGCATAGGTATGAACGATTTTTCATTGGGGGAAGGGCCATTTCTGTTACCGGTGCTGATTGCCGCAGCAGTTATTTTTGCCCTCATTATCTGGTTTTTTGTTAACCGTGCCAGTGTCCGGGCTAATGAACAGGTACATATCCTTGAAGCTCTTTTGCGTGAACAAAAAAAGCAGAATGCGTTACTTAAACAGTTAGTCACACTGCATACTCCGCCGGAGGCCGAAATTACCGGGTCCCCGACAGAAGAATCCCTTTTCCGGGAAACGGAAGAAAATGGCTATATGAAGTTTGTCCCTGAACGCTGACTCGCCGGGGATGCTCATTATCCGCGTGATCCCGGTAAAGTACGATGTTGTAGCCGTCACCGCACACGGTCAGCCGGCCGGTAAATTATCCGGCCTCAATTCTGCGCGCCGGTATTACACAGAGAATAACGGCAAGCTGTTTTGAGAGACTGACAGTATCTGGTTAGTTATTTTTGTTCTGACATCATAATAAAAAAATATAACCGTGGCTGACAGTTTTATCGCGGTATTATTTCTGTCATGTACTGTTATTATAATTATACAGTCACTGAATTGGATATGGCGATTAACGTGGTTTTATTTTTATCTGTGAAGGGTCCGTTAGCCGGTAAATATATTTATAAAATTGAACATTCACTGATGACAGTTAGCACTTTTTGCCCATTAAAGGTTGCTGAGAGTTATTAAGGGTTTATGGCTGTTTTTTTGTACGCCTCCTGTGGCGGCGGGGCGTTCACGGTGATTAAAGCGTGTTTTACATCAATAATTATGCGTTCTGTATCACTAAGGTATTAAAAATGGCTTGCCATTAATTATGGGATATGTAATAACAATTCATAGATTAATCGAGGTACGATTCTGTTTATGTATGGCATTTTCAGTAGAGAAGAGATGAGTAAAGACGTTATCGTTAGAACTGCTTCCTTTGCCGAACCTGATATTAGTGCCTCATTCAGTAAGTCCCGCGTTTTTCTGTAACACAGCCTTCGGGCAAAATAAACATTTAAAGGAATTTGCAAAATGGCAAAGATTAAAGGTCAGGTTAAGTGGTTCAACGAGTCTAAAGGTTTTGGTTTCATTACTCCTGCTGACGGCAGCAAAGATGTGTTCGTACACTTCTCTGCAATCCAGGGTAATGGTTTCAAAACTCTGGCTGAAGGCCAGAACGTAGAATTCGAAATTCAGGACGGTCAGAAAGGTCCTGCAGCAGTTAACGTTACTGCTATCTGATAAGCGAATATCTTTTTCAGGACAGACTCCTGAAATAAAGAATTTCGAAACCCCGCTCTCTGAGCGGGGTTTTTTACTTTAGACTCCGCCAGTGAACAGGTACACTGCCCGCTGTTTTTTTTAACGGGGTAATCTCAGGTGTATATTTGTCCTTTATGTCATCAGCTGCTGCAACAGCAGAACGGTGGCTGGCATTGTGCCAGTAATCATCATTTTGACCAGGCTAAAGAAGGGTACGTTAATCTTTTGCCGGTGCAGCATAAAGGCTCGAAGACGCCGGGAGACAGCCCGGAAATGATGCAGGCCAGGCGCTGCTTTCTGGAGCAAGGGCATTACCAGCCAATGCAGCAGGCAGTCACAAAGATGCTGGCAGAACATCTGCCACAACCGGATGTACAAATCCTCGATATTGGTTGCGGAGAAGGGTATTACACGGCCGATATCGCCCGGCATTTCGGAACACGCCCTGATGCGGCTGTGTTCGGGCTGGATGTGGCCAGAGTGGCAATCAAATCTGCGGCTAAGCGCTATAAAAATATCCGGTTTTGCGTGGCATCCAGTTACCGGCTGCCTTTTGCCGACCACAGTCTGTCTGCCGTATTACGCATTTATGCTCCGTGTAAAGATGAAGAGCTGGCAAGGACGATTATGCCAGGAGGGTATTTACTCACAGTGACTCCCGGGCCACGGCATCTGCAGCAATTGAAAGCACTTATTTATTCCGAAGTACAGTTACATGAAGATCGTGAACATCCGCTGGCAGAGTTTGTGGCCGTGAAAGAACAACGTCTGAATTACCCGATGACACTCGATGCTGATGCAGCAACAGCACTATTGCAGATGACGCCTTTTGCGTGGCGTGCTTCTCCTGAGGTCTGGCAGACTCTGGCAGACAGCGATAATTTCCACTGTGCTGCTGACTTCTGTCTGCGGTTATGGCAGCGTAAGCCACTCTGAACGTATCGTAATGTTATTCAGTTTGTAAATGTAAAAATTCTTTTTGACGGCGTGGCTGTAACTGATAAAGTAAACTTCTGTATTAATTTTAAGGAGTAATGGGCTTAGCCCGGTTTATGGATCGTCACCGACGCCGTTCAGTCTTTCCTGAGTTGCTGTGCAACCCCGGCAGATCATTTATCATCCCCTGTAGTTTCACCGCTTTTTCAGCCACACCGGCGTTAATCCGCTGGCAAGGTGTTGTTCCGGTATTTTTTCCAGCGGAGAGCCATTAATGGAAATATTTATGGACCCTTCTGTCTGGGCTGGGTTACTGACACTGATTGTTCTTGAAATTGTACTGGGCATCGACAACCTGGTCTTTATTGCCATTCTGGCCGATAAATTGCCACCACGGCAACGTGATAAGGCGAGGGTGATTGGCCTGAGCATGGCCCTGGTATTACGCCTTGGTTTGCTGTCATTAATTTCATGGATGGTCACGCTGACCCGGCCTCTGTTTTATCTCGGGGATTTTGGTTTCTCCGGCAGAGACTTAATTATGCTGGCAGGGGGAATCTTTCTGTTATTTAAGGCCACGACGGAACTGCACGAACGGCTGGAAAATATGCCGGAATCAGAAGAAGGCAATAAAAGTTATGCCAGCTTCTGGGCCGTGGTAGCCCAGATAGTGGTGCTGGATGCGGTCTTCTCTCTGGATGCGGTGGTGACAGCGGTGGGAATGGTCAGCCACCTGTGGATTATGATGACCGCCGTTGTGATAGCCATGGGGCTGATGTTACTGGCCTCAAAGCCGCTGACAAAGTTTGTCAATGCACATCCGACAGTCGTCGTTCTGTGCCTCAGTTTCCTGCTGATGATTGGTCTGAGCCTGGTGGCTGAAGGATTTGGTTTCCATATTCCGAAGGGATATCTGTACGCAGCTATTGGTTTCTCGATAGTGATTGAAATGTTTAACCAGATAGCCCGTCGTAATTTTATACGTCATCAGGCACGCCGGCCAATGCGCGAACGGACTGCGGAAGTTATCCTGCGGCTGATGGGCGGGCGGCAAACCCACGCTCAGCCAGTGACCAGTACTCCGGCTGAAATAAGTCTGCCTGTTACCGAATCGTTTAAAGATGAAGAACGCTATATGATTAACGGGGTTCTTACCCTGGCATCGCGTTCTATCCGCAGTCTGATGACTCCCCGTGGTGAAATTTCCTGGGTTAATGCCGAAAGTCCGATTGACGATATTCGTCAGCAATTACTGGATACTCCCCACAGCCTGTTCCCGGTCAGCCGTGGTGAACTGGATGAAATTATCGGGGTAGTTCGCGCGAAAGAATTGCTGGTCGCCCTCGATCACGGGGTTGATATCGGGCAGTTTGCGGCAGCGACGCCGGCAATTATTGTACCGGAAACTCTTGATCCTATTAATCTGCTGGGTGTTTTGCGGCGAGCGAAAGGGAGCTGTGTTATCGTCAGTAATGAGTTTGGCGTCGTGCAGGGGTTAGTGACCCCGCTGGATGTACTGGAGGCGATCGCCGGTGAGTTCCCGGACGAGGATGAAACCCCGGATATTATCCCGGACGGTGATGGCTGGCTGGTAAAAGGGGGAACCGATCTGCACTCGCTTGAACAGTTGTTTGATGTGCATTATCTGGTTGAATCCGGAGAAGATCATGCGTCACTGGCGGGGCGGTTAATCAGCCAGAAAGGCCAGATCCCGCAGACCGGAGAAGTGATAGACATTAACGACCTGCACTTTACCATCGTCCGGGCCACGGATTACCGTATTGATCTGGTCCGGATTACCCGTGACCCGCAGAACCACGATCAGGACGCCGGATAATCTGTCCTCCCCGCGGCGTTACCGCGGGGAGGATGTTACTGCTGGTCAGTCACACTGTACTTTTATTGCCAGTCCGCCACGTGATGTTTCGCGATATTTGGCGTTCATATCTTTCCCTGTTTCATACATTGTCTCAATGACCTTATCCAGGGATACTCTTGGCTCACTGGTCCTCCGTAAAGCCATACGTGCGGCATTAATCGCTTTCACCGAGGCGATAGCATTACGTTCGATACAGGGGACCTGGACCTGACCAGCGACCGGGTCGCAGGTCAGTCCCAGATTATGCTCCATACCGATTTCTGCGGCGACGCAGACTTGTTCAGGACTGGCCCCCGAAAGTTCAGCCAGACCGGCGGCGGCCATTGAACAGGCGACCCCGACTTCGCCCTGGCAGCCAACCTCTGCCCCGGAAATTGAGGCATTCATTTTATACAGAATACCAATAGCCCCGGAGGCCAGAAAGTAACGCAATGCCACTTCGTTATTGACCGGTGAGATAAACTGATCATAGTAGGAAAGTACCGCCGGGATAATGCCGCAGGCGCCGTTGGTCGGTGCCGTAACGACGCGACCTCCGGCGGCGTTTTCTTCGTTAACCGCCAGGGCGAACATATTCACCCAGTCAATAACGTTCATCGGGTCGGTTGAGTTTTTGCTGCCCGAGATGAGTAACCGGCGCAAGGCTGCGGCACGTCGTGGCACCCGCAACGGTCCCGGCAGTACGCCTTCGGTATTTAATCCCCGGTCAATACAGGCCTGCATTGTCTGCCAGACGCTGGCAAAGTAATGACTGATATCGTCACGGCTATGTACTGCCAGCTCATTCTTCATCACCAGCCCTGACACGGAAAGCCCGGTAGTATGGCAACCGGACAACAGTTCTTTGGCTGAATTAAAAGCATAGGGCACCTGTACATTCTCTAACGTCGACTGGCCAAATTGCTGTTCATCGACAATAAAACCGCCACCGACCGAATAATAGGTTTTTTTCAGCAGACAGTAGTCTTCGTTCCAGGCGGTCAGGGTCAGGCCATTTTCATGTAATGGCAAATTATCGCTGCGGAAGACCATGCCTCCTTCACGGGGGAAATCCACTTCGTGCAGCCCGCCGGCGATCAGCAAACGCTGACGCTGATTAACATCGGCGACAAAAGCCGGGATAGCATCAATATCTACCGTATCCGGGGCCGCCCCGGAGAGGCCCATAATAATAGCGATATCCGTATGGTGACCATGACCGGTCAGGGACAGGGAGCCATAAACATCCACTGCGATACGGGTGGTCTGATATAATTTTTCTTCGGCTATCAGTGTATCGACGAACTGTTTGCCAGCTTTCATCGGCCCTACCGTATGAGAACTTGAAGGGCCAATACCTATTTTGAACATGTCGAAGACACTTATCACAACCAAAACTCCCGTACTAACCATCTGCAGCGCAATAAAAAAACGGTATGCTTACTGAAGCACCGGCCTGATCGCCGTCACCGTTGTAAATATCTGTATTAATATATATTACCACTTGCTCCGCAGAACGAGGGGACTATTTACCGAGTATTTGCCGGCCAAAATCGCGGAGTATACCCGCGGTCATTCCCCAGATAACATGCGGCTGATAACCGGATAACCAGATTTCTGCGGGCTGGCCACGGCGGATGACATTCAGAGAAGAAAAATGGCGGCTGTGCAACCAGGGCAGTAACGGGATTTCGAACACCCCGGCAACTTCACCGGCGTCAAGTGTTATCGGCAGGTCTGCGGGCAGGATAGCAACAAATGGGGTCACTCTGAATCCTGTCTGGCTGCTGACTGCGGGTAACTGACCGATTATCTCTATATTTTCTCTGCTCAGTCCCAGCTCTTCGGAGGTTTCACGTAATACGGTGTCGTATAAATGACGGTCACCAGGGTCGCGTTTACCTCCCGGAAAGGCAACCTGGCCCGGGTGATGACGCAGGTGATCGGCGCGGCGGGTCAGCAGTAAAGCCGGTACTTGCCTGGCAATGACCGGTAACAGCACCGCGGCCTCGCGGCCCCCGGCGCTGTCCGACTGACTTCGCGGGGGAAGCTGTAACAGGAAACGCTGACGAAACTGTTCAATATTCATCAGTGCTGATGGCCGATAATGTCTTCAGTGCCGGCAGGATCCGTTGCAGCTTATGCAGTGTTTCCTGGTATTCGTCCTGCATAACACTGTCGGCAACAATGCCGCCACCTGCGGTACAATACAGTTGTTGTTGTTCGGCGATCAGGGTACGGATGGTGATATTGGTGTCCATTCTCCCGCAGCGGCTCAGATAACCAATACTGCCACACCAGGCATTACGCCGGTGAGGTTCCAGTTCATCAATGATTTCCATGGCACGGATTTTCGGGGCTCCGGTAATCGAGCCACCGGGGAAACAGGCCCGTAACAGGTCGGTGTTGCTGGTGGTGGCGGGTAATGTGCCGCGGATGGTGCTGACCAGATGGTGAACCGCAGGAAAAGGTTCAACCACAAAAAGTTCCGGTACATTGACACTGCCCGGTTCGGCCACCCGGCCAATATCATTACGTAGCAGGTCAACGATCATCAGATTCTCGGCGCGATCTTTTTCCGCGGTTGCCAGTTGCTGTGCCTGCTGTTGATCTGCCTGCGGGTCGTCCATCCGCGGACGGGTTCCTTTAATCGGACGGGTTTCTACGCGACGGTCGCTGACCTGCAGAAAACGCTCCGGGGACAGGCTCAGCAGGCAACTGTCCTCTAACCGCAGAAATGCACTGAAGGGCGCACGGTTTTGCTGGCTTAAGTATTCAAAGGCCTGCCACTCACAGCCCTGGTATGCGGCCTGAAAACGTTGTGCCAGGTTGATCTGGTAACAGTCTCCGGCACGGATATAGTCATGTACCCTGGCGAAGCACTGCTGATACTGAAGATATGACAGATTACTTTTCCAGTCAGATAACAGTCTGAACGGTGCCCGCGGCGCGGCCTGCTGTTGCTGAAGCCAGTGCAGGCGTTGCCGGACATCCCCGAGGCTGACCAGAGTAAGGCGTTGTTGTTGATGATCTGCTATCATGGCCCAGTCATAGATACCGACGGCCATATCGGCGGTAGACAAATCACGGGTTGCCTGCTGCGGAAGGCGTTCAAAACGCCGGCCTAAATCATAACCGAACAGACCGAGCGCTCCGCCGCAGAAAGGCAGCCCGGCGTCCGGGGTCGTTACTGCAGGCAGTTGTTCCAGCGCCTGTTGCACCAGTGTCAGCGGGTCATCCCCTGATACCCGGCAATGGCCCTGCTCGGTAATTTTTGTCTCCGGACCATGGGTGGTCAGAGTGGTCAGCGGAGCAGCACTCAATATATCAAAGCGATTATCGCGATGCTCGGCGGCTGCAGAACTCAGTAACATCGCCCAGGGCTGATCCGCAATCGGCGAGAACCAGTGATTGATGGCAGTGGGTGAATATTCCAGAGAAAGTGTTTTCAGAGTCATAAACGTCAGGCAATAGCGGGAATTTGGCGCTAAGCCTGACATATTTTTTTATTACTGACACCAGTTATCTTCTCTGCAACAGAAGGTCGCTGGCTGGCTGACAGAGGTTGATATGTTTAATGGATTACCGGCACTTTCCCGCGAGCAGCAGCAACAGGCGGTAGAGCGTATCCATCAGCTGATTGCTGAAGGTATGTCGAGCGGTGAAGCTATCGGCGTAGTTGCGGCCGAAATTCGTGAGACGCACCAGGGCGGACAGAGCCTGGCACGTTTTGAAGATGAAGATGACGAAGATGAAGACGAAGAGTAATCGCCCGGCGATTACAGTGCTGCGATAATTTTAATTTCCACTTTATATTTCGGATGCATCAGTCCTGCCAGTACCGTGCAGCGCACCGGTGCATTATCCGGTGATACCCACGCATCCCATGCCTGATTCATTGCCTCAAAATCGGCTTTATCGGTCAGAAAAATGGTGGCATCAAGAATTTTACTTTTGTCTGAGCCGACGCGGGCCAGTAATTTGTCAATCACTGCCAGTGCATCGGCGGTCTGAGCAAGGGCATCGCCGTCGAGGTTTTCAGGGACGCTGGTATAGTAGACCGTTTGCTGGTAAACCACAGCTTCTGACATGCGGTGCTCAGGATCGATTCGGGTGATAGTCATGACTTGCTCCTTTAATTTTTCGGCCCTCAGCCTGCCATATCAGGGGGAATATGTCATCCCCGGTAGTCCCTGTGGCAGATTACTGACATAATCAGCCCGTTTAATGTAATTCCGGAGGCGATGTGAGTGATGATTTTTCCCCCGGCGGGGTACTGACCCATGCTATCCGTGGCTTCCGGCCACGTGAAGCACAGCGGCAGATGGCCCTGGCGGTGGAACAGGCAATAGAAGACGGCAGTGAGCTGGTGGTGGAAGCGGGCACCGGCACCGGAAAAACCTATGCCTATCTGGTCCCGGCATTACGTTCGGGCAAAAAAGTCATTGTCTCCACGGGCTCCAGAGCGCTGCAGGATCAGCTCTATAGTCGTGATTTACCCGCTATTGTTAAGGCACTGGCATTTACCGGTAAAACGGCAATCCTCAAAGGCCGTGCCAATTACCTGTGTCTGGAACGTATGGATCAGCAGAACCTGTCCGGCGGTGATTTACCGGTTCAGTCGCTGACTGACCTGGTCAGTGTCCGTGGCTGGTCATCAGCGACCGTGGACGGGGATATCAGTCATTGCGGCACTGTTGCTGAGGACAGCCCGTTGTGGCCGCTGGTGACCAGTACCAACGATAACTGTCTGGGCAGCGATTGTCCGCGTTATAACGACTGTTTTGTGGTTAAAGCCCGTAAACGGGCTATGGATTCAGACATTGTGGTGGTTAACCATCACCTGTTTCTGGCGGATTTGGTGGTGAAGGAAAGTGGTTTTGCTGAGCTGATTCCGGATGCAGACGTCATGATTTTTGATGAAGCCCATCAGCTACCGGATATTGCCAGCCAGTATTTCGGGCAGCAGATTTCCGGCCGGCAACTGCAGGACCTGGCAAAAGATATCATTATTGCCTACCGTACTGAGGTCCGCGATATGCAACAGTTGCAAAAGGCGGCCGACCGGCTGTCTCAGGCCAGCCAGGATTTCCGGATGATCCTTGGCGACCCGGGGTTTCGCGGTAATTTACGGGAATTATTACAGCAGCAAAATGTGGCGCGGATGCTGGTGCTGCTGGATGATGCCCTGGAGCTGTGTTACGACGTGATAAAGCTGTCGCTGGGGCGTTCTGCGCTGCTGGATGCGGCTTTTGAAAGGGCGGCTCAATACCGGACACGCCTGAAACGTATCAGTAATACGGATCAGCCTGGTTTCAGCTACTGGTATGAATGTTCATCCCGTCATTTCACCCTGGCCCTGACGCCCTTATCGGTGGCTGAAAGGTTCCGTGAAGTCGTCGATGCGAGAAAAGCCTCGTGGATCTTTACCTCTGCGACTTTAGCGGTAAATGGCAAAATGGACCATTTCGCCGGGCGGCTCGGGGTTAACGGTGCCAGGCAGATGATCCTCAACAGCCCGTTCGATTATGCCCGCCAGGCCTTATTGTGCGTGCCACGTAACCTGCCGGAGACCCGGCGGCCGGGGGTAGCGAAGCAACTGGTGAAAATGCTGGCCCCCTTAATTGAAGCTAATCAGGGACGTTGTTTTTTTCTTTGCACCTCGTATCAGATGATGCGCGAACTGGCCGCGGAGTTCCGCCAGGTGCTGACATTACCGGTATTATTGCAGGGTGAAACCAGCAAAGGACAAATTTTACAGCAGTTTATTGAGGCCGGTAATGCCTTACTGGTGGCAACCAGCAGTTTCTGGGAAGGGGTGGATGTCCGGGGGGATGCGTTATCGCTGGTGATTATCGATAAACTGCCTTTTACGTCACCGGAAGACCCGCTGCTGAAAGCCCGTATGGAAGACGCCCGGCACCGGGGAGCCGATCCTTTTGATGAAGTGCAGCTGCCTGATGCGGTGATCGCTCTGAAACAGGGGGCAGGCCGGTTAATTCGTGATGAAACTGATCGTGGTGTGTTGGTAATCTGTGATATGCGTTTGGTTTCACGGCCTTACGGGGCATTGTTTATCAATAGCCTGCCGGATTGCCCGCGTACCCGCGATTTAGGGGCGGCTGAGCAGTTTATCAGGGCCGGGCGGACGCTGTCCCGCTAGCATTTTATTGCGAATAACGTTCATTTGTCAGCGCAATGACAATTATACTGTCTGTTGCGGACAGGCAACAGACAATGAAAACGGACTGCTGGCGCGTGACTGTGCGGCAGGTTAAGACTTCACTTTTATTAATTACAAAAAATTATGCAAGATATCTCAAAACTTAAGTTACTCGCCCTGGACACGGCTACAGAAGCCTGTTCGGCGGCTATTTTTAATCAGCAACAGCAGGATGCCCGTTTTGAGATCGCTCCGCGTGACCATACACGCAGAATTTTGCCGCTGGTCTCTGAGTTACTGGAAGGTCAGCAACTGACACTGACCGATCTGGATGCGCTGGTTTTTTGCCGTGGTCCGGGCAGTTTTACCGGGGTACGTATCGGTATCGGCATTGCACAGGGACTGGCTCTGGGGGCCGATTTACCGATGATTGGGGTATCGACCCTTGCTACCCTCGCCGAAGGCGCCTGGCGGGGCCAGCAGGCAAGCCGGGTGCTGACGGCGATTGATGCACGGATGGGTGAAGTTTACTGGGCCGAGTATCAGCGTGATGCTCAGGGAGAATGGCAGGGCAGTGAAACTGAGCAGGTGCTCAGTCCGCAGCAAGCGCAACAGCGTATGCAACAGTTATCGGGGGCATGGGTGACTGCCGGGACAGGCTGGCAGACTTACCCGCAACTGCAACAGGAGCATTGCCTGCAACTGACGGCCAGCGACGCAGAACTGCCGTGCGCAGCAGACATGCTGCCGCTGGCGATTAATCAGTGGCGTAAAGGCGCATTATCTGATGTCGCCGCGATTGAACCTGTCTATTTACGTAATGAAGTGACATGGAAAAAATTACCGGGCAGATAAGGTTTGGCTGCAACCGGTGATAATTTGTGCTGTCTGACCCTGTAATATTCAGGAGATTACTATGTTTAGTTTGAGTAAGGGATGTCCGGCACTTATGCTGATGTCCGTGTTATTGCTGGCCGGATGCGTCACCGTGCCTCAGAGTATTCGTGGTATTTCACCTCAGCTACAGCAGAACCTGTCACAGGTTATGAATGCCCCGCAGTTATACACCGGCCAGGAATCACGGTTTGGCGGCAAAGTGGTTCAGGTGATCAACCGAAACGGTCTGACCCGTATCGAGCTGGCAGTACAGCCTCTGGATGACAGCGCCCGGCCAGTACTGGGATCAGCCGCTGTTGGCCGAATTTATGCCGATATTAACAGCTTTGTTGACCCGGTTGATTTCAATAACCGGTATCTGACGGTACTGGGGAATATCCGCGGTACGGAGAAAGGAAAAATAGGCCAGGCCAGTTATGATTTTCTGGTCATTAATGTCACCGGCTATCAGCGCTGGCGACTGGCCAGTCAGATAATGACCCCGCCGATGCCAATAGACCCCTGGATAGGGTATGGCCCGGGGCCGGGGCATTACCGGCATGGGTACCCGGGCGGAAACCCCTGGTGGGGGTTTTATAACCCGGGTCCTGCACCGGTACAGACTTATCTGACCGAATAGCAGAAAGCTGACCGGAAAGCCCGCAGTCCGGATTACTGCGGATTTTCCGGATCATACAGAGGGTGGCGGATATCCCGTACAGTGACTATCGGGCACGTCAGTCTCATTGAACAATGGCGAGGGATTACCATGGCCTTACAGGCGGATACACGGAAGAAACCCTGGTTAGCACATTACCCTGATAATGTGTTACCGGAGATTAATGCTGATCATTGTCAGTCATTACTTGATGTTTTTGAACAGTCAGTCCAGCGCTACAACCATAAACCTGCCTATATCAGTATGGGACAGACCCTGACGTTCCGGCAGCTGGAACAGCAAAGCCGTGCTTTCGCCGCTTATCTGCAACAGGCACTGAAACTGGCGAAAGGGACCCGGCTGGCGCTGATGTTACCGAATACCTTACAGTTTCCGGTGGCGCTATTCGGGGCGCTGCGGGCCGGGATGATCGTGGTCAACGTTAATCCGCGCTATAAGCCTGCAGAATTGCGCCATCAGCTGGCCGACAGCGGTGCTGAAGTTATTGTTATTATCAGCAGCTTTGTTGCCACCTTACAGCAGGTGATGGCGGATACGCGGCTCAGACATATCATAGTGACATCGCCGGGTGACGGGCTCCGCTGGCCAAAGCGCAGCCTGGTGAATCTGGCGGTCAGGTTTATCAAAGGGTACCGGCCGGGCGGATTTTTGCCGGATGCCCGCAGCTACCGGCACTGCCTTCAGCGTGGTCAGTCGCTGACTTATCATCGCCCTGAGCTACATCCCCATGATGTTGCTTTATTGCAGTATACCGGCGGTACCACCGGACGGGCAAAAGGCGCAATGCTGACACACCGTAACCTGCAGGCGAATCTGGAACAGATAAAAGCCATGTATGGCGGGGTACTGGTATCCGGTGAAGAGATGATTGTTACTGCATTACCGCTGTACCATATTTTTGCGTTGACTGTGAATTGCCTGTTATTCCTTGAAAAAGGGGGCAGTAATCTGTTAGTTACCAATCCGCTTGATACCCGAAGAATGATTAAAACCCTCAGTCGTTACCGTTTTACGGCAATTTCCGGAGTAAACACCTTATTTGATACTTTGCTGGCCAGTACGGATTTCAGAAAGCTGAATTTTTCTTCCCTGAAACTCACGGTCGGAGGAGGAATGTCCGTGACCCGCAGTGTGGCAGAACAATGGCATGCGCTGACCGGTAATTACCTGCTGGAAGGTTATGGACTGACAGAATGCTCCCCGCTGGTGGCGGTCAACCCCTGTAACAGCAGGGAACATACCGGCAGTGTGGGCATTCCTGTGCCTTCAACAGAGATTAAAATTGTTGATGAACAGGGTAATGAACGGGGGCAGGGCGAACGCGGAGAGCTGCTAATTAAAGGACCGCAGGTAATGGCAGGCTACTGGAACCAGCCGGCAGAAACGGCGGCAGTATTCAGCGATGGCTGGCTGCGTAGCGGCGATATTGTGACTGCTGACCAGCAGGGCTTTATCCGGGTCGTTGACCGAAAAAAAGATATGATTCTGGTCTCCGGGTTTAACGTTTACCCCTGTGAGGTTGAAGCGGTGATTCTGTCTCTGGATAAAGTCGCCGAGGCGGCGGTGATCAGCGTACCCAGTGACAAGACCGGTGAAGCAGTCAAAGCGTTTGTGGTCGCCAGAGATAAATCCCTCACCCGTGAAGAGTTACTTGACCATTGTCGTAAAAATCTGACAGGCTATAAAATTCCGCGGCAGATCGAGTTTTGTGATGCGCTGCCGAAAAGTAATATCGGGAAAATTTTACGTCGTGAACTTCGTAGTGGTGTCATTGCTGATCCCTGAGGGTTATGCTGGCATCTTTATATGTAAACGCCGGGCTGACCGGCGTTTTTGTTTTTGTCATCGCTGTGAAGAATTTCCACAGTAAGAGAGAATGCTGTTTTGAATTATCAACTTATCGACACCGACCAACAACTGGCGGTGGTCTGCCAGGCCGCCCTTGAACATGATGCTGTTGCACTGGATACGGAGTTTGTCCGTACCCGTACTTACTACCCGCAATTAGGCCTGATTCAGTTATTTGATGGTCAGACACTGACATTGATTGACCCGCTGCATATTACCGACTGGCAACCTTTTATTACGTTGTTAACCGATAGCGGAGTGATTAAATATCTGCATGCGGGCGGTGAAGATTTAGAGGTATTCCTGAACCGTTTTTCCGTATTACCGTCACCGATGGTTGATACTCAGATTCTGGCAGCGTTTCTTGGTTACCCTATGTCACTGGGCTTTGCGGCGATGGTTGCACAGTTTACCGGGGTTGAGCTGGATAAAAGTGAATCGCGAACCGACTGGCTTGCCAGGCCGCTCACCGAACGTCAGTGTGAGTATGCGGCGGCAGATGTTGGCTATTTGCTGCCGATTGCCGGTCAGTTACATCAGCAGGCCAGAGATCAGCAGGTGCTGGATAAAGCGTTAAGTGAATGTGCAATGCTGTGCGAACGGCGTAAGGATATTCAACCTGCCGCACAGGCCTGGTGTGAAATCAGTCAGGCATGGCAATTACGCCCGCGTCAGCTGGCAGCTCTGCAGAAACTGGCCGAATGGCGTCTGGATTATGCGCGTCGCAAAGATATGGCAGTTAACTTTGTAGTAAAAGAAGAAAACCTGTGGAAGGTGGCGCGCTACTTACCGGGCTCCCTCGGTGAACTTCAGCAGCTGGGACTGGCCGGGCCGGAAATTCGCTTTCATGGCCAGACACTGCTCCGGCTGGTAGCAGAGGCTCAGGATATCGCAGAAGATCAGCTGCCTGCGCCAATAAAAAACCTGATTGACTGCCCGGGATATAAAACGCTGTTTAAGGAGCTGAAAAGCTGCATTAAAACCATCAGCGAACGCAGTGGTTTCAGCCAGGAATTGCTGGCTTCACGCCGGCAAATTAACCAGGTACTTAGTGAACACTGGCATATAAAGCCCCGTAGCAAAACGCCTGAGTTACTTAAAGGCTGGCGGGGAGAACTGATGGGGCAGGAAATTACCGCCATTATTGACGGTAAATAATCCGCAGACGAATGCCGCTTTATCAGGCGGCATTACTGTCGGCGGTGCAGGATCATTTCGCCGCTTCTTCAGCTTCCGGTAAGGTAACGTTCAGCTCAAGAATGGAAATGTCCTCTCCTTTTTGATCCAGTTGTACGGTAACCATATCCGGATCAATTTTTACATATTTGCAAATCACTTCCAGAATATCGCGCTTCAGTTGTGGCAGGTAGTGGGGTTCACTATCACCACGACGACGTTCAGCAACAATAATTTGTAATCTTTCTTTGGCGATATTTGCAGTATTTTTCTTACGGGATAAAAAGAAATCAAGTAATGCCATGGCTTATCCCCCGAACAGGCGTTTTAGGAAACCCTTCTTCTCTTCTTCAATAAAGCGGAAGGGACGTTCTTCGCCGAGTAAGCGATCGACGGTGTCAGCGTAGGCTTTGCCCGCATCTGAAACAGTGTCCAGAATAACAGGCTCACCCTGGTTGGACGCACGTAATACCGACTGGTCTTCCGGGATAACTCCCACCAGTGGAATGCGCAGTATTTCCAGTACATCTTCCATGCTTAACATATCTCCGCGGCTGACACGTCCGGGGTTATAGCGGGTAAGCAGTAAATGTTCTTTTACCGGATCCTGACCTTTTTCGGCACGGCGTGATTTCGAGGCGATAATACCCAGAATCCGGTCGGAGTCACGTACAGAAGAAACTTCAGGGTTGGTCGTAATCACCGCTTCGTCGGCAAAATAGAGGGCCATTAAGGCTCCGGCCTCGATGCCTGCCGGTGAATCACAGACCACAAAGTCGAACGCCATCGTCGACAGTTCATCCAGTACTTTTTCAACCCCCTCATAGGTAAGGGCATCTTTATCACGGGTTTGTGATGCGGGAAGAATAAACAGATTTTCCGTCCGTTTATCTTTGATTAACGCCTGGTTGAGGGTGGCATCTCCCTGAATAACGTTAACAAAGTCATAGACTACGCGGCGTTCACAGCCCATGATTAAATCGAGGTTACGCAAACCGATATCGAAATCGATAACCACGGTTTTCTTACCTTTTTGCGCTAAACCCGTTGCGATGGCCGCGCTTGACGTGGTCTTGCCAACGCCCCCTTTACCAGATGTAACTACAATAATGCGTGCCATATATAATGATTTCCTTAACAATAGAAAAGGGGTCTAATTAAGAGTCTTTATCGACAATACACCGTCGGTTAATGACAAACGGGCTGCCTGGCCAAAAAATTCGGCGGGAATTTGATCCATAATCCAGTATTCCCCGGCAATAGAAACCAGTTCAGCCGCTAAATGTGTACAGAAGATACCTGCGTTTTGATCACCGCTGGCGCCTGCCAGGGCGCGGCCACGCATTGTTCCGTAAATATGAATATTACCATCAGCGACAAGTTCTGCACCTGCGCTGACGCTGCTGGTCACGATTAAGTCAGCATTTTTAGCATATATTTGCTGCCCTGAACGTACCGGGGTATGGATTATGCGAGTTTTAGCGAATTTTTCACTGTCAGCGACCGGTGCGGCTATGACCGGCTCCGGTTGCGGTTCACTTTCGCGGGGGTTGCGTGCTTCTTTACCTTCCGTAAGTACCGGTAAACCAGCCGCCTGAATCAGTAATTTCAGCTGCTCGTCTTTGCAGCCACTGATTCCGACAATCCGTAAGCCGGTTTCCACGATGGCTTGTTGCATCTTCGGCCAGTTAACCCCGGCGGATAACGATGAAATATTCAGTACCACCGGGGCATTTTTAAGAAATGCCGGCGCCTGAGCAATTTTTTCCTGAAGCGCCTGACGAATCACCCCGGGTTGTGAATGGTGAAGATGGACAACAGATAAAGTAAAACTGCTGCCTTTAAGTTCGATTGGCGTTTGCGACATCTGTCCCGACTCAGTCCTGTAATGGCAGTTTTATTTCTGAACAAGCGATTAAATAATCCGCCCCTGGCCCAGAAGGTTCAATATTCGAATGACTCCTGTCATGTTATAGTTACACTATTATTCAGGCAAGTCACCACAGAGATTAATTCGGAGAAAAATATGTTTTGTGCCATTTACAGAAGTGCCCTTCGGGATCAGACTTATCTGTATATCGAGAAAAAAGATGATTTTTCCCGCGTCCCGCAAGAGTTACTTAAAGGTTTTGGTAAACCGGTGCTGGCGATGGTGATATCCCTTGCCAGCCGTGAGAAACTGGGCAGTGCCGATATCAATAAAGTTAAGCAGGAATTACAGGATAAAGGTTATTATTTACAGGTCCCGCCACCGCCAGAAGACTTACTTAAAATGCATCTGGAAAACAAAGAAAAATAATTATTCAGATTCCTCTGTAATTATAACCAGTATTCTGCGCGGCGTTATTACCATCCCCGGTATGATTCATTGTGCGCATAATTAATACAATAGCTGGCAGCAGGTTAATTTCACCCGGTGGTGAGGCTTGCTGAGAAGAAGGGGCGGGGAAAACGTCATCCTGCGGGCTATTTTCTTTTACTGGTTTTCTTGCTAAGTATAACAGGGTTGATCACTTTCTTATGCTAACGAGGACATAACATGTACCAGCATCGTAACTGGCAGGGTGAATTACTGAATCTGCCTGCCGGAAAAGTGGTGTGTGTTGGCAGTAACTACGCCAGACATATCAGTGAAATGGGCAGTATTACGCCGGAAGAGCCGGTGCTATTCATCAAACCGGAAACTGCACTTTGTGATTTACGCCAGCCGCTGAAGTTATTATCAGAACTGGGTGAAATTCATCATGAAGTGGAACTGGCCGTGTTGATCGGCAGCACGCTGCAAAACGCCCGCGAAGATCAGGTCTTACCGGCGATTGCCGGTTACGGGGTTGCACTCGATTTAACGCTACGCACCATTCAGGCAGGGCTGAAAAAGAAAGGGCAGCCGTGGGAAAAATCTAAAGGATTTGATAACTCCTGCCCGGTCTCCGGATTTGTTCCGGCAGTGGAGTTCAGCGGTGATGCGCAGAGTACCCCACTGGCCCTGGAGATTAATGGCGATATTCGACAGTCGGGAAATACCCGCGATATGATGTATAAAATTGTGCCATTAATCGCTTATATGTCGCGATTTTTCACCTTACGTCCCGGTGATATTATCTTAACCGGGACCCCGGAAGGGGTGGGTCCGCTGCTATCGGGGGATTCGCTCAGCGTCTCTTTTGCTGACTGCGCCGTGACTACCAGGGTGCTGTAGTACTTGCATATCGGGCGATGACTCTTTATAACGGGCGGCCGATTTGTATAAAGAGACTTAACTTATGATGACAAACCCTCCTTTCTGGCAAACCAAAAGCCTCGATCAGATGACTGATGAAGAGTGGGAATCTGTTTGTGATGGTTGCGGACAGTGTTGTCTGAATAAATTACAGGACGCAGATACGGATGAAATCTATTTTACTAATGTGGCCTGTAATTTATTAAACATAAAAAGCTGCCGTTGTAAGCACTACGCTACCCGCTTCGAGTATGAGCCGGATTGCATTAAACTGACCCGTGAAAATCTGCCGACCTTCTCATGGCTTCCCCGGACCTGTGGCTATCGTTTACTCGCGGAAGGTAAATCATTACCGGACTGGCACCCGTTGCTGACCGGTTCTGCCAGAGAGATGCATGCTAAACGGATTTCTGTGCGTTATATCGCGGTGCGGGAAAGTGAAGTGCGTAACTGGGAAGATCATATTATTGATCGTCCGGATAAAAATGGCTGCTGAAACGCAGCCATTGCCGGCTACGGGAAACTATCTCTGACGACTGAAGTTTTTCAGCTGGGCGATGAATACCAGAACACCGATCAACAGATATACGGCAAAAACAACCACCAGCCACTGGGGCATACTAAGGCTGAACAGGGTCCAGCTGCGATCCAGGCAATCGCCGCTGGCAACAAACATGCCGGGTACCCATTTATCCAGACGTAGCCAGGAAGGGAAGCGGGCCATAAAATCGCAAGTGGCGAACAGCGGCGGATGAAGCTGTAACATGGTATGTTCCCAGGACAGGCGCAGACCTTCCCCCGCAGCAATCAGCCATCCAATGATACCGACAAAACGCAACGGCGTTGCCGGTGCAATTGCGCCGACAATGCCTGCCAGCAGAACCCCCAGTAAGGCACAGCGCTCATAAATACACATTACGCAAGGCTTCAGCCCCATAACATGCTGAAACCACAGTGCCGTGAGTTCTAAAGCCAGAGCGGTCAGGGCCAGAAGTGCCCAGGCGGAACGGCCCTTAGAACAACGGTTTAACAATCGCAACATACTGTTTTCCTTGTTCAATTCATATACCCGGCAGTGTAAACCAAAATGACAAATAATCCACCACTATCACAGTTACAGGGCGGGGTAAATGTCAGCCACTCTTATGCCGGGGGATTAAGAATTGTACGGCAAAACGGCCCCGCAGTGTTGGTTTTATTGACAGTGATCGCCTTTTGTTGCCCCGGTGATGCTATATGACAAATAACGCTTTTGTTATGATGCAATGATAACACCATGGCTGGTAAGAGAGCACAGATGATGCTGATAAACGCACAAAGTCCGGCAGGGATTGCCGAAGAATATATTATCGAGAGTATCTGGAATCGCCGTTTCCCGCCCGGCTCTGTGCTTCCTGCCGAACGCGAGCTGGCCGATCTGATTGGGGTGACCCGCACGACATTGCGTGAAGTCCTGCAGCGCCTTGCCCGTGATGGCTGGCTGACCATCCGGCACGGGAAACCAACCCGGGTCAATAATGTACTGGATACTTCAGGCCTGAATATTCTCAATACCCTGAGCAGGCTTGATCCTGAAAGTACTCCGCAATTAATCGATAATCTGTTATCGGTGCGAACCAGTATTGCGGCTGTCTTTATCAGCCATGCTGTGGGGCATAACCCTGAGCAGTCCCGGCAGATCCTGAGCGGAGCGTTGCAAGCCTGGAGGCAGGGGAAACGTTACAGCGATATTGACTGTCAGGTATTCCGCGGGCTGGCCTTTGCCTCAGGTAATCTGGTCTACGGGCTGATAATTAACGGGCTGAGTGGTTTATATAGCCGTGCTGCAACCCTGTGTTTTTCACATCCGGAAGCCCGCGATCTGGCCTGTGAGTTTTATCATGCATTACATGAGCTCTGCCTGCCGGAAGTGAACAGGCAACAGGTAGTACAGCTGGTTTGTCAGTATGGTGATACCAGCCGTCAGCTCTGGCGCAGGATACAGAATATCCCTGCCGGCAACGGTGCGGCTTAACCAGTCTGACGGGACGGGCAGCGAGCCAGTAGCTCAACGCTGCCGTCATCATTTTGCTGTTCCAGCCGGACATCAAACCCCCACAGGCGGTGGATATGTTTCATCACTTCATCCGTGTTGCTGCCCAGCGGGGCCCGGTTTTGGGGGATATAATGTAATGTCAGTGAGCGGTCTCCTCGCAGGTCTGCGTCCAGCACCTGAATGTTTGGTTCGCGATGACTCAGATTATACTGGGCTGACAGCTGCTGGCGGATAGTCCGGTATCCTTGCTCATCGTGTATCGCAGAAATTTCCAGATAATTTTTCTGATCGTCATCAGCCACCGAAAACAGACGCAGATCGCGTATTACCTGCGGCGAAAGAAACTGACTGATAAAACTTTCATCTTTGAATTCACGCATGGCGAAATGCAGCGTATCCAGCCAGTCGCTGCCGGCGATATCCGGGAACCAGGCGTAATCTTCGGCGGTCGGTTGCTGACAGATACGTTTAATATCACGGAACATCGCAAACCCCAGCGCATAGGGATTAATCCCGTTATACCACTGGCTGTTGTAGGCCGGCTGAGCCACAACATTGGTATGACTGTGTAAAAATTCCAGCATAAAACGTTCACTGACTTTTCCTTCGTCATACAGATGATTCAGCAGGGTGTAGTGCCAGAACGTGGCCCAGCCCTCATTCATCACCTGAGTTTGTTTTTGCGGATAAAAATACTGGCTTATTTTACGAACAATCCGCAGGATCTCCCGCTGCCAGGGCGCCAGCAGTGGCGCATTTTTTTCCATAAAATACAGCAGGTTTTCCTGGGGCTCCGCCGGATAGCGTTGCCGCTGTGCGGTAAGCGCCGGTTTTTCCGTGCGGGGTAAAGTACGCCACAGGTTATTCACCTGCTGTTGCAAATAATCTTCGCGGCTTTGCTGGCGTGCTTGCTCTTCCTGTAGTGAAATCTTCTGCGGGCGTTTATAACGGTCCACACCATAGTTCATTAATGCATGGCAGGAGTCCAGCAGTTGTTCCACCGCTTCGATACCGTATTTTTCTTCGCATTCGGCAATATAGTTACGGGCGAATAACAGATAATCGACAATTGAACCGGCATCGGTCCAGCTGCGGAATAAATAGTTATTTTTGAAAAAGGAATTGTGTCCATAACAGGCATGTGCCATCACCAGCGCCTGCATGGTAAGGGTATTTTCTTCCATCAGATAAGTGATGCAGGGATCTGAGTTGATGACAATTTCATAAGCCAGTCCCTGCTGACCTTGTTTATAGCGCTGCTCTGTTTCAATAAACGTTTTACCAAATGACCAGTGGCTATAATTAATCGGCATACCAATACTGGAGCAGGCATCCATCATTTGTTCGGCGGTAATAACCTCTATCTGATGGGGGTAAGTTTCCAGCCGGTAGTAGCCGGCAACACGGTCAATTTCCGACAGGTAAGTCTCAAGCAGCTCAAAGGTCCAGTCCGGGCCGTCACTCAGTCTGGCCGGGCGGAAGGAAGGGGCATCAAAAAGGGTTGTCATAGCGCACCTCGTTTATCGGCAGTGAGTGATCGCCTGTCATCATCCTGATATGTTTCCACGTTTCAGGGATAATTAAGGATAGCTGATACTTTGCAGGTTCAGGTCAGGGCAGGGTAAAAACTGGCACAAAAACGGGTGCAGACTTCCCGCGGGCTATTTTTTCTGCCAAAAGTTAAATTCCGTACAGCTATACAGAATAATATCCCGTATATAAGGATAATATATGGCAGCATATTAAAATTCTGACATCGTTTCTGAAAACTCATTCCCGCATAATTAACTACTAATTTTTAATATAAAACCACCTTAACTGCTGAATATGCAAAAAACTGCGAATTTTTGTTACCAGAAAGATAAAAACAAGGTGAAATAGACTTAATTTAATAGCCATTGATCTATCAGTGTATATCGCTACCTGATAACCAATGACCTGGTATTTTATGCTGCGGGGGTTGTAATGAAAGTGCTTATTCTCGGAAGTGGGGTGGTCGGGGTGACCAGCGCCTGGTATCTGGCTCAGGCGGGCCATGAAGTCACAGTGATCGATCGCAGCAGCGGGCCGGCTGAAGAAACCAGTGCCGGAAATGCCGGACAAATTTCGCCCGGGTATGCCTCTCCGTGGGCAGCGCCCGGTATTCCATTAAAAGCGCTGAAATGGATGTTCCAGCGTCATTCTCCGTTGTCTGTTCGCCCGGATGGTTCGTCATTTCAGTTGCAGTGGATGTGGCAAATGCTGAAGAATTGTACGCTGCCGCATTACCAGCAAAATAAAAGTCGCATGGTCAGGATTGCCGAATACAGCCGTGATTGTATTAAAGAACTGCGCGCCACTACCGGGATTCATTATGAAGGGCGCCAGGGCGGCACATTACAATTATTCCGGACTGAACAACAACTTGCTAATGCCGTAAAAGATATTGAAGTGCTTAAACAGGCCGGGGTGCCTTATAAATTACTGCAGGCCGCCGAATTAGCTTCCATTGAACCGGCCCTGGCGGCAACACAGCATAAACTGACTGGCGGATTACAATTGCCGAACGATGAAACCGGTGACTGTAAACTCTTTACTCAGCGACTGGCGGCGATGGCGCAACAGGCCGGGGTGGTATTTCGTTATAATATGACGGTTGACCGGTTATTACGCGAAGGAAACAGCATCAGCGGTGTTCAGTGTGGCGACGAAACGCTGACTGCCGACCGTTATATTGTCGCTTGCGGTTCTTATTCAACGGCATTACTGAAAGATATTGTCGCCATTCCTGTTTATCCTCTGAAAGGATATTCCCTGACGATTCCGGTGAAAAATTACCACGCCGCTCCGCTGTCTACGGTACTCGACGAAACCTACAAAATAGCTGTTACCCGGTTTGATGACCGGATCCGGGTGGGCGGAATGGCTGAAATTGTCGGATTTAACACCAAACTGTTACCTGCCCGCAGAGAAACGCTGGAGATGGTGGTCAGTGATCTTTATCCTGAAGGTGGCAAGATTGAACAGGCGACTTTCTGGACCGGGCTGCGGCCGATGACCCCGGATGGTACCCCGGTTGTCGGACGGACACCATTAGCTAACCTGTTCCTGAATACCGGACATGGCACTCTGGGCTGGACAATGGCCTGTGGCTCCGGGAAATTAATCGCCGATATTATTTCCGGTAAAACACCGGATATTGCCGCTGATGATTTATCCGTGATGCGTTATTTACCTGGTTTTGATAACCCGTCATTACCTAAAAAAACAAGTATTGCCCGTTAAGGTTTTCCGGAGAATTGTATGTCACGACCGATTATCGCAACCGTCAGCCAGCAGGCGCTACAGCATAATTTAGCCATAGTAAAACAGGCTGCACCTGCTGCAAAAGTCTGGTCTGTTGTGAAATCTAATGCCTACGGGCATGGTATTTCCCGTTGCTACACTGCATTGTCAGAGAGTGATGGCTTTGCTCTGCTGAATTATGAAGAAGCTATTCAGTTACGCGAAAGTGGCTGGCAGAAGCCGTTGCTATTACTGGAAGGCTTTTTTAAAGCAGCCGATCTCGCACTGCTGGATGGTTATCGGCTGACCACCAGCGTACACAGTGAATGGCAAATTACCGCACTGGCAAATGCCCGGTTATCTGCCCCCCTTGATATCTATGTCAAAGTGAACAGCGGTATGAACCGTCTCGGTTTTCGTCCGGATCAGGTCCCGGAGGTCTGGAACCGGCTGGCTGCATTAGACAATGTCGGTGAAATGACACTGATGACACATTTTGCGCGGGCGGAGCTTAGCGACGGAGTCGATCAGCCGGTTGCTCTGATGGCGCAGGCTGCTGCCGGTTTAGGGAGCGTCCCCGCGCGTTGTTTTGCTAACTCTGCGGCCACGCTCTGGCACCCCGAAACCCACCATCAGTGGATCAGGCCGGGGATCATTCTGTACGGCGTTTCGCCTTCCGGTAACTGGCAGGATATTGCCGGAACAGGACTGAAGCCGGTGATGGGGCTGCACAGCGAAATTATTGGTATTCAGCAGTTAACCCCGGGAGAAGGGGTGGGTTATGGCTACCGCTATCATGCCGCCTCTGAGCATAAAATAGGGATAGTGGCTTGCGGGTATGCCGATGGCTATCCCCGTCATGCGCCGAGCGGAACACCTGTCGCTGTTGACGGTGTTATGACACGCACCCTGGGAGCGGTGTCGATGGATATGATGATGATAGACCTGGCTCCCTGTCCCGCGGCACATATCGGGTCTGTTGTCGAACTGTGGGGGCAACAGGTACCGGCAGATGATGTGGCGCAGTCATGCGGAACGGTAGGTTATGAACTGTTATGTGCCGTTGCACCACGGGTACCCTTCCGGCTTCTGTAAGCAGTCACTGTCTCAGCCGGAAACCGGCTGAGACAGTGATACTACAGTTCCCGGAGCGTTCCTTTTACCCGGTGACTGCAATACCAGGCAATGATCGCCAGAACTGAGCCCGCCAGCATCATTGCCGTCAGCGCCTGTTGCGGGCTCAGTGGCAAGGCCAGAACCCAGAGGCTGCCGCCGGCACCGCCCGCCATCTGAATAAATCCCTGTAATGCGGAGGCCATACCGGCCTGCTGCTGGTAAGGTTCCAGTGCATAACTGGTAGCCGGGCCGATGATAAATGCCAGCCCTGCCACTGCTACCGCCACCGGTAACATATAACTCAGCCAGTACTGACGGGCAGCTTCATTGAAAAACAGTATTTCCCCGCTTAACATCCCTGCAGCAAACAGCATGCACAGGCTGCCAAACAGCAGACAGAAAGGCCGGCCGGCTTTGCGGATAACAAAACTGACCACGCTGCTGACCAGCATAATCCACAGGCCGTTAGCGCCAAAGGCTAAGGCGAAGGTAAAAGGGGATAAACCGCCTTTTTCCATCAGCACATCCGGCGCCAGAGAAACATAGGTCAGGACCATGCCCAGAGCCCCGGCATTCGCCAGCGAGAAACAGATAAACCGCGGGTTTGACAGTATGGCGGCATATTGTTTCAGTGGGAAAAAGGGGACTTTCAGAGTATTGTGCGGACGGGTTTCCGGCAAAAACAGGAAGATAATCACGCCAGTCAGCAGGCCATAAAACATCAGAAATCCGAAGGGTGCACGCCACCCCCAGAATTCGGCCAGTGTCCCCCCCAGCAGGGGAGCCAGTGCCGGGACAATATTTAATGCGCCGTTAAGAAAACCGAAGGTTCTGGCTGCTTGATCTCCGCTAAGCCGGTCACGAACGCCGCTGAATGCCACTACGGCAGTACAACAGACAGCACATCCCTGGATAATTCTGGCAGTTAAAAATAACGGCCAGTGGCAAGAAAGGGCCGCCATCAGACTGCCGGCGATATACAGAGTCAGACCGGCTATTGCCACGGGTTTACGGCCAAAATTATCCACCAGCGGACCGGTAACCAGCTGGCCCAGCCCCATCACCAGCAGAAAAAGCGGGATAGTCGATTGTATATTGCTGACCGGGGTATCCAGTCCGGCAGCCACCTGTGGCAGCGTGGGAAGATACAGGTCAATACCCAGCGGGGCCAGTAAAACCAGACTCAGCAGTAACAGCGTATATTTATTCATAAATTATGCAGGTGACCCGAAGAAAAGCGCACAAGACTACCGTTTTTCCACGGTAGCCGGAAGTGCTAAATAAGGTTTTTTAACGGGCAAACGTTTACCCGCTGTATGATTCTGAGCGGTGACCGCTTACGACGGACTTTCCATCATTCTGACACCCACTTTGACAATCCGGTTATCTTCTTTTTCGGCAATTGTCCAAATCACATTAAGCCATTCGAGCTGGTCGCCAACCACCGGGATCCCCCCCAGTTGCTGAGCGATTATTTTTGCCACCGGCTGATGTGGCTGAATATCCTGATCCAGTTCGAGACCGTAAACCTGAGCAATATCGAACAGATCAGTACCGGCATCGAGAATAAAATCACCAAAGAAGCGTTGTTCAAGGGCAACCGGCGGACTCTCACTGAACATTTTGCCCAGTGCCGGTAAGTCTTTTTCACGACCGATGACACACAGAATATCACCCTCTTTCAGACGCGTGGATCCGGAAGGATGCATCAGTAAATTATCGCGAAACAGGGCCGCGATCCGGGTCTCTTCCGGCATGTCAAGCTCCCGCAGGGCGGCACCAATGCACCATTTATCGGCACTGAGCTGGTAAACGAACTCTTCCCACGGGCTGTCGGGGTGAATATCCAGCCCGATACGCTGGATAGGCTCTGCGGCCGGCGGGACCACCACTTTCGCCATCTTTGCGGCCCGGCTGAGTGAGGTTCCCTGTAGCATTAAGGACACCAGCACCACAAAAAAGGCGATATTAAAATAGAGTTTGGCATTATCCAGCCCGGCCATCATCGGAAACACCGCGAGAATAATCGGCACCGCGCCGCGTAATCCGACCCAGCTGATAAAAAACCGTTCGCGCAGGGTAAAGTTTTTGAACGGCAGTAAACCGGCAAATACCGACAACGGACGGGCAATAAAAATCAGCCACAATGACAGTAACATTGCCGGAACAGCGATATGCCATAAATCCGTAGGAACCACCAGTAACCCGAGAACGATAAACATGCCGATCTGGCTTAACCAGGCCATACCATCGAAAGTCTGCAGTATGCCGTGGCGGTTACGTACCGGCCGGTTACCCAGCCAGCAGCCACACAGATAAACCGCCAGGATACCGCTGCCTTCCATCAGGGTGGTGAAGGCAAACACCAGAATACCGCCACTGACAGCCAGCAGGGGATATAAACCGGCTGGCAATGAAATCCGGTTAATTAATTGCTGGATAGCAACACCGCCACCAATCCCAAACACAATCCCGAGACCAAACTCCTGCACCAGATGCACCAGGAACATCATATCCAGTCCGCTTTGTCCTTTGTGGATCATTTCTATCAGGGTAATCGTCAGAAATACGGCCATCGGGTCATTGCTGCCGGACTCAATTTCCAGGGTAGAGCTGACCCTTTCATTCAGCCCTTTACCGCCCAGCAGGGAAAACACGGCAGCTGCATCGGTAGAACCGATAATGGCACCAATCAGAAATCCCTGCATCAGGTCGAGATTAAATAACCAGGCTGCCATCAGGCCGGTCAGACCGGCAGTCACTAACACGCCGATGGTCGCCAGCGATAACGACGGCCAGAGGGCAACTTTAAACGCACTGGCTTTAGTACGCATCCCTCCGTCCAGCAGTATCACTGCCAGAGCCAGGTTTGAGATCAGATAAGCGGCCGGGTAATTATCGAAAGCGATGCCGCCGATACCGTCCTCCCCGGCCAGCATGCCAAGCACCAGGAAGATCACTAAGATAGGGATCCCCAGCCGTGAAGAAAATGCGCTGAGGATAATACTTGACGCTACCAGCACCGAGCCAATAACAAAAAGACTATAAATCATGCTGGTTTCCAAATGACAGCTCCCTGAATATCGATGATTTATGAACAGAACCGGGATACCGGAGGCAGCGTTTGCAGCATAACCGCCAGTTCCATTGTTACCGAAGTTATACAACGGCGATAAAACAACACCATAATGCAGATGGTATAACAGGGGATAACCGGTCCGGGCGCGCGCCCTTCACCCTGGCTGGCCCGGAAGTGTTTACTGGCCTGGCATCCATGCACCACTGGCGATAAACCAAATCAGTAATGCCACACCGGCAACAATAATAGCGATAGGAAACAGGTAACCAGTCTTCATGTTTTACACCTTTACGGATAAAGCGCGGCACTCAGCAGAAAAGGATTAACAGCCTGTAAATACCGGTACCAGGTACAGGATCAGCCGGTGATACTTGCCGGGTGATAAGTATACCGTTTGCCGGCACTGAATTGAATCATTGATTAGCAGGACTGTTATTGCTGTAAAAATACCGGCCACCGTCAGTGGCCATCAGATCAGTTACCGGTTGTCTGGCGGCGGAATAATTCACGAAATACCGGATAGATATCTTCAGGTTCGCGGACCGGCTGGATAGCAATATTATCAAACTGATGCTGTAGCTGTTCATATTCCCGCCACAGAGTCTGATGAGCACGGCGGGTGATTTCTATATAACTGTAATAACGGACTACCGGCAGCAGCTGACTGGCCAGTAGCTGGTAGCACAACGGCGAATCATCGGCCCAGTTATCACCGTCAGAAGCCTGTGCGGCATAAATATTCCATTGTAACGGGTCGTAGCGTTGTTTAATCACCTGGTCCATCAGTTTCAGGGCACTGGAGACAATGGTTCCCCCGGTCTCCTGAGAGTAAAAAAATTCCTGTTCGTCGACTTCTTTAGCCTGCGTATGGTGCCGGATATAGACTACTTCGACATTTTTATAACGGCGGCTAAGAAATAAATACAGCAGAATATAAAACCGTTTTGCCATATCCCTGGTCGGCTGATCCATCGAACCTGAAACATCCATCAGGCAGAACATGACAGCCTGGCTGGAAGGTTCGGGATGTTTTTCAACATTTTTATAGCGCAGGTCGAAAGTATCAATAAAAGGCACTCTGTCTATCGCCGCTTTCAGGCTGGCAATTTCAGCGGATAATCGCTGCTCTTCCATCAGCTGAACCGGGTCCTGATCGCGGATGGCTTGCAGTGACTGTTCCAGCTCCCGGAGCTGACGGCGTTTAGCCGCAGTCATGGCGGTACGGCGGGCGAGTGAATTTTGTAACGAACGAACCACACTGATATTCGAAGCAACGCCGTGAGCAGTATAGCCGGCACGCTGTACTTTGTATTCAGTGAGCCGGTGATGGTCATTTTTCTGTAAATCCGGCAGCTCCAAATCATCAAACAACAGATCCAGATATTCGTCTTTAGACAGGGTAAAGCTGAATGAATCTTCGCCTTCACCTTGCGGGCTGGCATCCCCCTGAGCACTGCCATTTCCCGCACCGCCTGACTGACGTTCGATACGGTCGCGGGTGATAAACTGATCATTTCCGGGATACACCCGCACCCGGTTGCCGCCGGCCCCCTGATGAAATACCGGTTCAAGGATATCAGCGACCGGAATCGACACAGACTCAGCGCTTTCTGTATCAGTGACAGAACGTTTCTTGATGGCTTCTGAAAGCGACTTCTTAATTTGTGATTTATAACGACGTAAAAAGCGCTGCCGGTTGACCGCACTTTTATTTTTGCCGTTGAGTCGCCGATCGATAAAATAGGACATAGCATACCCCCGGGCATATTCTGTGAAACGGGCCAGCTTACGACAGCCCGCTAACGGAAGACCCTCAGATCCTCCGTTAGCTTAGTAGTTAAGAAGATTTGCGTACCCGCAGATACCATTCACACAGCAGACGTACCTGTTTGCGGGTATAACCTTTTTCCATCATCCGGTCGATAAAATCATCATGCTTTTTCTGTTCATCGGTAGAAGTTTTGGTATTAAACGAGATCACCGGTAACAGTTCTTCCGTATTGGAAAACATTTTCTTCTCTATCACCGTCCTGAGCTTTTCATAACTGGTCCAGTTCGGATTACTGCCGCCATTCTGTGCTCTGGCCCGTAAGACGAAGTTAACTATTTCGTTGCGAAAATCCTTAGGATTGCTGATCCCGGCGGGTTTCTCAATTTTTTCCAGTTCAGTATTCAGTGACTCACGGTCGAACAGTTGTCCGGTATCCGGGTCGCGGTACTCCTGATCCTGGATCCAGAAATCAGCATAAGTCACATAGCGGTCAAAAATATTCTGTCCATATTCGGAGTAAGACTCCAGATAGGCTGTTTGTATCTCTTTACCGATAAACTCAGCATATTTCGGGATCAGATAGCCTTTGATACATTCCAGATAGTTTCCGGCTTGTTGCTCAGGGAATTGTTCCCGTTCAATCTGCTGTTCCAGGACATAAAACAGATGAACCGGATTGGCAGCCACTTCCGTATGATCAAAGTTAAAAACCCGTGACAATATTTTAAAAGCAAAACGGGTAGATAAGCCGTTCATACCTTCATCGACACCGGCATAATCGTGATATTCCTGCCAGGATTTTGCTTTCGGGTCTGTATCTTTCAGGGTTTCGCCATCATAGACCCGCATTTTTGAGTAAATACTCGAATTTTCAGGAGACTTCAGCCGCGAAAGGATAATAAAACGCGCCAGGGTTTCCAGGGTGCCGGGTGCACAAGGGGCATTGTCCAGCTCACTGTTACTCAGCAGTTTCTGATAAATCTTGATTTCTTCTGATACCCGCAGGCAGTAAGGAACTTTGACAATATAAACACGGTCAAGGAAGGCTTCGTTGTTTTTGTTATTACGGAACCGGACCCATTCGGATTCATTAGAGTGGGCCAGAATAATACCATTAAACGGCAGGGCAGAGATGCCCTCGGTACCATTATAGTTACCTTCCTGGGTCGCGGTGAGTAACGGATGAAGCACCTTGATTGGCGCTTTAAACATTTCGACAAACTCCATGATCCCCTGGTTAGCACGACACAGGGCTCCGGAATAACTGTAAGCATCCGGGTCATTTTGTGCAAAGTGTTCCAGTTTTCTGATATCGACTTTACCCACCAGTGCCGAAATATCCTGATTATTCTCATCGCCCGGTTCAGTTTTTGCGATAGCCAGCTGATGCAGCACTGACGGCCAGACCTTAACCACCTGGAAACGGGTAATGTCGCCGCCGAATTCATGCAGACGTTTCGCTGCCCAGGGCGACATAATCGTGCCAGTGTAACGCCGCGGGATAGCATATTCTTTCTCCAGCAGTCCGGCATCTTCCTGAGGACTGAACAGACAAAGAGGATGGTCATTGACCGGACTATGCTCCCCGTTGGCACTCAGCACATAGATGGGGACCCGCTGAATAAGGGCTTTCAGCCGTTCAGCCAGCGAGGATTTACCTCCCCCTACCGGCCCCAGCAGATAAAGGATCTGTTTCTTCTCTTCGAGGCCCTGAGCGGCGTGCTTCAGATAAGCAACGATTTGTTCTATCGCGTCTTCCATCCCGTAAAATTCTTCAAAGGCAGGATAGCGTGACACAATCCGGTTAGAGAAAATCCGCGATAACCTCGGATCCTGAGCCGTGTCTACCATCACCGGTTTTCCGATAGCGGTCAGTAACCGTTCGGCGGCATTCGCATAGGCACTGCGGTCCTGTTTACAGAGTGAAAGAAATTCCTGCAATGTGAACGCTTCGTCTTTGGCCGCTTCGTAACGCTGGCGATAATGATCGAATATATTCATAGGGATGCCCGTCCTTTCAGTGTTAGCACAGGTAGAGGAGCGTGTTCCTGCAGGATCTGCCCCCGGAGATACGGCCCGGTGATCAGTCATTTCCCCCTGACCGGGGGCACAAAAATATAAGGGACGGAAAACAGTCACTGTTTACCGGGCCGTATCATTTAACTGTAGTAATTATCTGGCAATTTTCCTCTGTTTATCAGATGCGGCGTAACCCTTATGATTAACGGAGGAGTTATAAGTGCGGGCTTTCCGGCTAAGTTGCGGTTTGCTGCCGCCCGGCGGACAGGGAAATAATGTAAAATAAAATGTGATCAATCTGTGCTCAGGTGATTCTAGTCAGCATCCTGTAAGGATAAACTGCGCCAGTTAATATAATTACAGGACTTTGTTATTTTGAAAAAATCACTTTTTTGCGTAAGCACCCTGATAGGGGCGTGCTTTTCTGGTCAGGTATTGGCGGAAAATACGCCGTTAACCTTAGGCGCGTCGGTACTCTTTATGCAATCGCCATATCACGGCGATAAAAATAAATATTACCCGCTGCCGCTGGTGGATTATCAGGGTGAGCACTTTTTTATTTCCGGCTGGCAGGCGGGTTATAATCTGTGGAAAGATGATCAGGACCAGTTCTCCCTGATTATTACGACCTCCGGGGAAGAGTTCAAACCGGGTAAAAATGACTACAGTGACATGAAGCGGCTGGATAAACGTCATATGACTCTGATGGGCGGTGGGATGTGGCAGCACACTGCCGACTGGGGGGTTCTGAAAACGTCACTGACAGGCGATGTACTCGACGAAAGCAACGGGCTGATCTGGAATACTAACTGGCATTATCCGTTAATGATTGGCGGGTTTGCCGTCAACCCGGGGGCGGGGGTCAGCTGGAATAGTGCTCATCAGACAGATTATTACTACGGCGTCTCTTCTGCTGAATCGGCCAGATCCGGGATCTCGCGCTATCATACGGGGGACAGCTGGAATCCGTATGCCGAAGTCAGCGCTATTTATCCATTAACCGAACGCTGGCAACTGGGATTCGGCGGTCGTTATCAGTGGTTTGACAGCGCCATTAAAGACAGCCCGATGGTGGCAAAATCCGGCCAGTTAATGGTGTGGAGTGGTGTCAGTTACACTTTCTGAGTGATCAGATAAAAACGGGACAATCAACACAGTCCCGTTTTTACTTGCGGTACGTTATAAGGTTATTTATTGACCCGAAAAGTGACGCCTAAACGGGCAGGGGCATCAGCTTTACTGACCATCGGGACCGAAATCCGCGCGGTTTCCACACACACCATGGTTTTATAACCATCATTCGCCATATCATCCATACTGCAGGACAATTCAGGCCCCGGATTCCATGTGACAACGTCACTTTTATTGTGGTGGCAGATGCCCAGCTGACGTTCGCCGCGGCTATCTGTAATGACATTACAGTCATCAGCTGCGGTAAAAATGCGATCGACACGTGCCGGATAAGTTTGCGGTGACGTCAGCTCACCTTGTGTATTGCCGGTCACTTTATCAGTAAATGGCTGCCCCAGACCGCTGACGGATACCCCGCTGATATCAGCGACCTGAAAGTAACTGTGCAGTGCCGCGGTGGACTGATAATCACCGTGAGCTTCCAGTTCAATTTCACACTGTCGGCCGAGCCTGAAACGGGCAATCAGGGAAAACTCATAAGGCCAGAGTTTCAGGGTCTGTGGTGAATGCTTCAGTTCGAAAGTTAACATAACACCCTGGTCATTTTCATCATGGGCCAGTAACGTCCAGGGCAGGTTGCGGGCAAAACCATGTGCCGGTGTACCGGCTGGCCCGAACCATGGCCAGCAGACGGGAACCCCGCCGCGCAGAGCTTTTCCTGTCTTAAAGGGCGTCTGACTGCTCAGCCAGATCACCGGTTTTTCACCTGAGGGCTGCCACGAGATCAGCTGGGCACCTTGTAAAGCAACCACTGCATGTACCAGAGGATGATTAACGACAATCAGTGGTAACTGATCTTTCTGACGCTGAGAAATATAAGGGGTTATCTGACGGATTACCGGCAGTTTATATAAAGTGTCCTGCATTTTCTCACCTCAAAAAATGATAGCCCTGATAATAGAAAAAAGGGCGACCGAAGTCGCCCATAGCTGTTTCTGTGTTAGTGGCAGCTGATTATTTAGCAGCAACCAGTGCAATCAGATCCAGTACTTTGTGAGAGTAACCGGTTTCGTTATCGTACCAGGAAACCAGTTTTACAAAGTTATCATTCAGAGCGATACCTGCTTTGGCATCGAATACGGAGGTGCAGACTTCGCCGTTAAAGTCGGTAGAGACTACGTCGTCTTCGGTATAGCCCAGAACACCCTTCATCGGGCCTTCGGAAGCGGCTTTGATAGCTGATTTGATCTGTTCGTAAGTGGCTGGTTTTTCCAGACGTACGGTCAGGTCAACGACAGAAACGTTTGGTGTTGGTACACGGAAAGCCATACCGGTCAGTTTACCGTTCAGTTCAGGCAGCACTTTACCGACAGCTTTAGCTGCACCGGTAGAAGAAGGGATGATGTTCTGAGAAGCACCACGGCCACCACGCCAGTCTTTATGAGACGGGCCATCAACCGTTTTCTGGGTAGCAGTCGTTGCATGAACGGTGGTCATCAGACCTTCGATGATACCAAAGTTATCGTTGATAACTTTTGCCAGAGGAGCCAGGCAGTTGGTAGTACAGGAGGCATTGGAAACGATATCCTGGCCGGCATATTTTTCAAAGTTAGCACCGCGTACAAACATCGGGGTGTTATCTTTAGAAGGGCCAGTCAGCACAACTTTTTTGGCACCCGCAGTAATGTGTTTACGTGCAGTCTCGTCGGTCAGGAAGATACCTGTCGCTTCGGCAACCACGTCAACACCCACTTCATCCCATTTCAGGTTTGCAGGATCTTTTTCGCTGGTTACGCGGATTTTTTTACCATTGACGATTAATGCACCCTCTTTTACTTCAACAGTACCGTCAAACCGGCCATGAGTGGAGTCATACTTCAGCATGTACGCCATGTAATCCGCGTCGAGCAGGTCGTTGATTGCAACGATCTCGATATCTGAACGCTGTTGCGCAGCACGAAAAACAATGCGACCGATACGGCCAAAACCGTTAATACCTACTTTGATAGTCATATATTCCACCAGCTATTGGTTATTGAATAAAAGGTTGGCTGTAAAATTACAAAAACCGCTGCAGGCGTCAAGCTTAATCGTGTCAATTGTTGTGGCAGATCAATCATCGGACGCCCTTTGCACACCGAAAAATGATTAGTTTACCTTATCAGAACGCGCTGCAGAGCCTGTCCGCGGCGGGGCGAAAAAAAAGGTATAGCTCACAGTTTCAGGTGATACTGCCGGGGTTAGCGGCATCAGCACAAATTGCCAGCCCCATTTTGTTACCTGTTTGTTATAGTAGTCGATAGTTGTGTTTGTTTACAGTCAATGGATGTCCAATGTCGTCAGAAAATAAAAACCATGGCTCACAGCCTGCGCTTACCGAAATGCAGCACTATGTTACACAGCAACGCGGTACGGAACCGCCGTTCAGCGGGGCTTTGTTGCATAACAAGCAACAGGGGATTTATCATTGCCTGGTCTGTAATGTGCCGCTTTTTTACTCGGACAGTAAATACGACTCAGGATGCGGCTGGCCAAGCTTTTATCAGCCGGTGAATAATAAGGCCATTCGTTACCTGGAAGATATTTCTCATGGTATGCAGCGCATTGAGATCCGCTGTGCTCACTGTGATGCTCATCTGGGACATGTTTTCCCGGACGGACCGCAGCCAACCGGTGAGCGTTACTGCGTCAATTCGGCGTCACTGAATTTTACTGATCCACAAGGCAAAGTTACTTCGGGATAACTGATGAATAAAACACTTGAAACCTTACTGGCAGGCATGACACCGGACGTTTATCAGCGGCTGGTGACCGCGACTGAAACCGGAAAGTGGCCTGATGGCGTCGCGCTGACACCGCAACAGCGTGAGCACAGTCTGCAGCTGGTTATGTTATGGCAGGCTCAGCACAATGATAATCCGGCACATATGTCGATTGGCAAAGGCGGAGAGATGGTGATCAAAACTAAACAACAGCTCAAACAGGCGTTTGGTATTGACGAGAGCAGGGTCAGACTGACCCTGAACTGAAAATATCACGGATCTGCCGGCAGGCAGATCCGTACTGCCTCAGTCGGGAGTTAATTCGCCCCGCAGATTACACTGCATTAGCTGACGAATCTCTTGCGGCGAATAACCGGCGGAAAGCAGATAATGGAGTTTGGTTAAGGTTGCTTCCACCGTCAGATCAAAACCACTGATAACCCCTGCATTTTCCAGCGCATTACCGGTCGCATAGCCCCCCATATTCACTTTGCCGGAAAGGCATTGTGTCAGATTGACAACCACAATTCCGCGTTGTGAAGCCTGTTGCAGTTCGGCCAGAAACTCCGGGTTCTGTGGTGCGTTGCCGACTCCGTAAGAGCGCAGGATCAGTGCTTTCACCGGCTGACGTAAAAAGTTACGCACGACATCGGCCGAAATACCGGGATACAGGGTCACGACACCAACCGGCTGAGGTTCGATGGGATGCACCTTCAGAGGCCCGCTGCTGGCCGGTGCCGGGGGAGTGTGTAAACGACGAATATGAATACCGGCTTCCAGCAACGGTGTCAGATTAGGGGAGGCGAAAGCATTAAAGCCATCGGCATGGGCTTTGGTAGTACGGTTACCGCGATAAAGCGTATTATTGAAAAATAACGACACTTCATTAATCGGGTAATTCGCGGCCACAAATAGCGAGTTCAGCAGGTTTTGCTGACCATCTGAACGCAGTTCTGCCAGGGGAATTTGTGATCCGGTGACAATAACCGGCTTGCTGAGGTTTTCCAGCATAAATGACAACGCCGATGCGGTGAATGCCATGGTATCTGTACCATGCAATATCACAAAACCGTCATACAGGTCGTAGTTTTGCTGTATATCATCGGCAATCACCTGCCAGTCACGCGGTGTCATATCCGACGAGTCCATTAATGGCTGATATTCATGAATAGTAAATTCAGGCATTTCAGGACGATGGAACTCAGGCATGGTCAGCAATTGTTGTTGCAGATGACCAGAGACCGGCACATAACCATGAACGGAACGCTGCATACCGATGGTTCCGCCGGTATAGGCGACATAAATATTTTTTCTCTGCATGAAAACTCAGTGTCAGTAGTAATAAAACAGAAGACAGGATGGCGGCAGTATAAAAGTAATTGTCATGAAAAACAGCCTGAACAGGGTTCAGGCTGCATATTTTTTAATTCAATACGCCACAGTTAAGGCAATAAGCATAACGATTCTGCGGATCAACGGTCTGGCCAGTGACTCCCGGTTGCTTACTGATATCGGTCATCACTTCTGCCAGCGGGGCCGGTAACAGGGCACGGACACTGACTGGCAGCGCCGCACTGACAGAGGCACTCATCTGATCCAGCACCTGGTCAAACAATGAAGGCTGTTGCTGATACCAGTCCAGGACCGGGGTTTTGATTTGTGCCAGCTCAGCGGCTTTTTTCACTGCATCATCAAAGTCACCTAACTGGTCCACCAGGCCATTTGCTTTAGCATCACTGCCGGTCCAGACATGGCCCTGGGCTATCTGGTTAACCTGTTCGGTGGTTTTATGCCGCGATGCAGCGACCAGATTCAGGAAGTTGCTGTATCCGTTTTCGATACTGATTTGCATCATCTGCTCAACCTGTTGCGGCAGGGCTTTGGTCATTGAAACATCAGCCAGTGGCGACGTGGCGACGCCATCCGTATGCACGCCAATCGTACTCAGGGTGTTTTCGATGGTATTAATTACCCCGAAAATACCGATAGAGCCGGTAAGGGTGGTCGGGCTGGCAATAATGTAACTGGCGGGCGTTGAAATCCAGTATCCGCCGGAAGCGGCCAGACCGCCCATGGAAACAACGACCGGTTTCCCTGCCTGTTTTGCGGCCATCAGTTCTTCGCGAATAGCCTCAGAAGCAGTGACACTGCCTCCCGGGCTGTTAACCCGCAGGATAATCGCTTTGACTGCTTTATTTAACCGCGCAGCACGGATTTGCGCGACGGTTGTTTCACTGCCGACATTACCGGACGAAGATTCGCCGTCAACAATTGCCCCGTTAGCAACAATGACCGCAATATTTCCTTGCTGGCTGCTGTGGGGATCGTTGACCGGATAATTGTAGATACTGACACTGCGATAGTCATTTTCCTGAGGATCCCAGCCGAACTTTTTGATCAGTTGCTGATCCACCGCGGATCGGGTCTGCAATTCATCCACCAGCTTACTTTTCAGGGCATAGGTGGCGGTATTGCCGCCGTCTGCTTTCAGAGCGGCAATCAGATTATCTGCCCCGGGGAACACCTGCTGAGGTGTCAGTTTCCGGTTAGCAGCCACCGTCGCCAGGTAGCTGTCCCATAACTGGTTTATCCAGCGGCTGTCGGCATCTCTGGCGGCCGGTGACATATTGTCACGCAGGAAGGGTTCGACGGCTGATTTGTAAGTCCCGACACGGAACACATGTGAAGAGACTTTCAGAGTATCCAGCAGGGTTTTGAAATACAGATTGTTGGTCGCCATACCATGAATATCAATCGCACCCTGAGGCGACAGGTAGACAGTACTGGCAAAACTGGCCAGGTAGTATTGCGCCTGACTGTAATTATCGCCATACGCATAAACCGGTTTACCGCTGTCGCGGAATTCCTGTAAAGCTTTACCGATATAACGCAGGGAAGGCTGATCGCCGCCGGCAAAGTTACGCAGGTCCAGTACGATGCCGGTAATTTTATCATCGGTTTTCGCCTGACGGATCGCATCGACAATATCAAACAATGAATTCTGCTGCAGGGTTTCACTGCGGCTACCGATAAGCTCGCGGCCTATTTTACCCAGACGGTTATTGGCCGAAGGCTGATCGACAATAGTTCCGTCGATATCAAGCTTTAATGCACCGCCGGTCAGGGTTTTCGCTGAAGAAGATGAGCCACCGCTGACCTGCATCCAGATGCCGACACCTGCCACAATCAGTACCAGCAGGAACAGGTTAAGAATGAACTCCCTGATAAAATTCAATACCCGCCAGCCGGCCGATAGCAGCCTGACGATGAATCGCCCCAATGTGCGCATAATTTCTCCATTAATAGGTCAGCAGGCAGAAAGCCGGCCTGAGTTTTGATCATTCAGGCATCATCCTAAAGAGCAGCGCCTGAAATGTCAGCAGGAAATCACGACAGACTGTTACAAAAGACGTTGTTATGCCAGACTTAGCCATATCACTGCTTTTTATTACGGGAAATATATGGACGCTCTGGAACTCTTATTACAGCGCCGCTCTGCGGCCAGACTGGCTGAACCAGCACCACAAGGGGAAGCGTTAGACACTATTTTACAGGCAGGCCTACGTGCACCTGATCATGGCGGGCTTAAACCCTGGCGTTTTGTGCTGATAGAGCAGCAGGGACTGGAACGTTTCAGCCAGTTACTTTCTGCGGCCGCAGTACAGGACGGTCTGGATGATAAAGGGCAGGAAAAAGCCCGTAACGCACCTTTCCGTGCGCCGCTGATTATTACCGTTATTGCTCATTGTGAAGAACATCCTAAGGTGCCGCAGTGGGAGCAGGTTGTTTCTGCCGGATGTGCGGTGATGGCGATGCAAATGGCTGCTCAGGCTCAGGGTTTTAACGGAATCTGGCGCAGCGGCGCATGGACCGAACACCAGATCGTCAGGGAAGGATTCGGTTGTCGTCCGCAGGATCAGATTGTCGGTTTTCTCTACCTCGGAACACCGCAATTAAAAGCCCCTCCGGTCGCGCCGGAAGATACTGGCGCTTTTGTCAGTTATTTCTGACAGTGTTATCTCCCTGAATCTGGCATTATCCTGACTCAGCCAGTCAGTGGCTGAGTCAGGACGTGATTTTATCACGGAGCATCACTCAGAAGAGTATTCTGCCGGGCGATGCCTGCTGCTTCCTCTGTGTGAAAACAGTAACTTTACAGATACCCACCCGGATTAACAAAGGAAGAGCACGGTTAATGCGTTTGTTTATTGCCGAAAAGCCCAGTCTTGCGCGGGCTATTGCTGATGTTTTACCTAAACCGCACCGTCGTGGTCAGGGGTTTATTGCCTGCGGGAATGATCAGACAGTCACCTGGTGCGTCGGTCATTTGCTGGAACAGGCGCAGCCGGAACATTATGATCCCCGTTATGCCCGCTGGTCACTGGCTGATCTGCCGATTGTGCCGGAACAATGGCAACTCAGGCCTCGTCCGGAAGTCGCCAGACAACTGAGCGTTATTGAAGAACTGTTGCAGAAAGCCACCCGGGTTGTCCATGCCGGTGACCCGGATCGGGTACTGTTACGATGTTTCCATTGAATTAGATTGTTACGTATATAATCAATGAAATTGTGAAATTTTGACGGTAAACGATTAGATGAGTCTTATTCTTTGGGAAGTGCCAAACTTTGTTGTCGATCAAAAAATTAAAATAGATATTAGTCCTGCCACTGGTGGGTTATCAGTTAATTTTGAAGGTGATGGACTGTGTATAGGTAAATTACCACTTTTATTTACAGAAGAGGGGGATAATATACATGTTGTTAATAATTGGCTTATTCATTTAAAGGTTAACTTAAGGAAAAAAGAGGTCAATACACAGGCTCAGGCATTATTACATTATTTTACTTTTCTCAGTGATATTAATGTCTTATGGGATGATATGCCGGCTCCTTTAAGAAAACGTCCAACTTATATGTTTCGGAGACATCTAAAAAACATATTCGAAAAGGGTGCGTTAGCACGAAGTACAGCTAATAGTTACCTGAGAGTAGTAATTAATTTCTATAAATTTTATTTGTCGAGAAAACATAATTTTCGATATCCTCCCTTCAATTATGAAGTGGTTAGTTTACATAGAGGATCCACACATGAATACATGCGCAGTAAATTTATTTATGTAGATACAACTGATTTAAGGTTAAAGCTACCTAATAATACGAGTCAGTTTGGATTACCTAGAAAGCTTATTCCTCTGAACAGAATAGAGTGGGAGTCAGTAGAGCTAATATGCAATGTTAGTAAAATTGGAGTATCGAAAAGTAAAAATGGAGATAAGTTCGTTGTGTTATCTGAGGAATTTCTTCTGGCTATTAAGCTGAGTAGATATTCTGGATTAAGAAGAAATGAGATTATCACTCTTAGGAATAAAGGGATTTATAAACCAGATCCTGAGCAGAATAAGAGGAAATATCTGATTGGTGCTGAGGGATTATTGCTTGACCCATTATTAGGTATTGAAACGAAAAATGGGACAGTACGTCAAGTAGAGATTCTTTCTACGTTGATGCAAGAACTGTATGATTATATTAATTCATCAAGATATATAGAGCGTAGGAAGAAATTTGAAATTCTTCATCCAGAGCAAAAAGAAAATCCACCCTTATTAATAAATCAAAATGGAGATTACTATGCTTCTAAAACATTGGATGCTCGCTGGGGAGAGGTGAGGAATTTAGTGAAAAACAAATTTCCTAACTTTTCCCATAAGTTTCATAATTTACGATCTACATATGCCGTAGAAAGATTGAACGAATTACTCAATGCAGGGATGAAAGAAGGTAACGTTCTTGATTATCTACAGTCAGTTATGGGACATAAAAATAGAGAAACTCTATTAGGCTACCTCAAGTTTTGTGAACGCGGTATTTTAACTGCAAATGAGATTCATGAATTAGCAATTGACTCTATCCTCAATAATGGAGAATAAATATGGCATTTATAAAAAATAATTCAAGGAAAACAATGATGCCATCGTTCCTCAATGAGGATAATTTAGTTAATATTAATATGCGTGATCACACGATAGTTGATAATGGTAAAATAGCGAATTTTGAGCGGTTACTGTATCGGGGATGTCCAATTTTACCCCTGGATGGATATAGAGTAGCTATACCAATAAATCAACCAGATATTGTTGACGCTAATAGGAGGAGTCTCGTTGTCAGTATATTTAATATATTATGTTACTTAGATGCTACTAATAGAACTAAAATTAATATTTTCAATGAATTAGTTAGATTTATAAGAATGTCTGAGGCTCAGGGTTTTGAAGAGATATTTTGCATTGGTTCTATTTTGTTTTATTCCAAAAGTCTTGTTGATCATTACAATAAAGGGGTTAAAGGTAAAACTCTACTTTCAAGACAGAATTCAATTAAAGTCTTATTAAGACAATTAGATCCAGATCTTTTTAACAAATGCAATGACTACTTTATTAAATTTCCTCATGATACTAAAAGTGCTGAGCCTTATACTGATGATGAAATCAAAGAGTTAATTCCTGCGTTAAGTTTTATTTTCAATGATTATTGCAAACATATTGAGAGTGGAACTATACCAAAAATTTTTCCTCTTTATGATATTGATGATTCTAATGGTGAGCAGAGATATGAGAATGTGAATTTGTCAGAAAGAACGGTTTCATATTATAGCCATGATATGGTATGGGTGAGTGATTTAGTTAGAGTAGCTTATTACCTAACATGCTTTTATACAGGTGCAAATGCAACATCACTCTTGAAAATGAAAAAATCAGATCTAAGTGATGAGTTATTCACTGATATTACAAGGAAGATATATAAGCTCAAAATCAAGAAGGGGCGCCAGAATGGTCGAGTCAATGAAATAAATGTCGGTTTTACTCGCGAGGCAAAGATTTTTTTCGAAAGATGGATTAGAATAATTGATGTCATAGATCCTTATGAGGATGGTTTTTTATTTCCTAACCCATCTGATGGGAAAAAGTCATATATGACAGATTCTAGTGCGAGAATTCTGAGTAATTTATTTACAGATCTTGGATTGCCGATACTAAGTAGCCAGCGCTTTAGAAAAACCAAAGCATCACTTATTATGCGAGCAACAGAAAGTGTTTTTTTTGTTTCACAAGGTTTGAATAACACAGTAGAAACATCAGCAAAATATTATGCTGATGGTAATCCTACCACAGTTGAATTTTCACTGGCGTCTGCACTATATATTAGGGAGCAGTCTGCATTAGGAAAACCATTAGATAAAGTAATTGAGGATAGTAAATTCATTTATAAAGACCCACTTAAAGAGAGTGAGGTGAGCCAAAAATTTAAGAAACTTACTAATGGGTTAAGATGTGGTGGTTCCTTTAAACATAAATCAAAGAATTTAAAAAGTGACTTAATAAAAAATGGATTGGCAAATGATAGTGATATAGTTGCTTGCCATAAGTTTCTTGAATGTTTTGGATGTAAACATCATGCTGTTGTTGCTGAAGTTGATGATGTTTGGTTATTACTTTCCTTCAATGATATCATTTTGGAATCAATAACAAGGCCAGCAATTAATTCTCATCCATCTTACTTATTAAGTAAGGTTAGTAATACAGTACAACTCATTATTGATAGAATGAAAAAAGATCACACAATAATATATAATAAAGCTTATAACAAATATCTGGATAGTGTTCACCCCCTTTGGGATAGTGTTGATGACTTAGAGTTAATGTTGGGAATTTACTAATGAAAAAATTTAAAAAAACAGAACATGACCTCTCTGCTGGTGATATTATTGTTTCAAGGGACTCTGAAGGAAAACCTTACAGCTATTATAATTCAGATGTTTGGAATTTTTGGTCATTGGATTTTGATGTTTCATTTACACGTTTGTCTGGTGAATTCAAACTAACGGTAAAGTCCTTAGTTCATGAAATAATATTGGCTAATAGTCTTAAATCTAAAAAAAGCACCATTTTGAATATTATTTCAGGTGGGGTTATTTTTCAAAAGTGCATCATTGAAAACAATGGTACTTCATACGATGATATTAATGATGATGAAAAATACAGAAATATATTATTTATTGCAAAAAAACAAGGCCTGAAGTTCAAAACGTGGAAAAACTATCTTATTTTTTTGTCTCATTTATATGAGTTTGGATTCACGAAAAGAATAGTTGAAAATTACGAAAGTTTATCCCATTACCTATCGGTAAGTGGAGAGTCTGTATCTCAAGCAGTTTGCATCCCTGAAAAAATCTCTTCAAAATATTATGGCGAAGCTTTAAGAATAGTTGATTTTTATCATCCGCATCGAAAAGTGATATCCACTTTGTATGAGGAGTTTATGTTTTTATATACCAAATGGGAGAAGCATTATTCTTGTACTGCTACGGTTAAAAGACATGCTCTTAAAAGTATGGGCGAAATACCAAATGATCTAAATATAGAATTAGACTACAGTGGATTGTGGTTATCTTGGCTTAGAGGTGCTTGCTATATTGTAATAGCTGCATTTACAGGTTGTAGGGATGGAGAAATAAAGTCTTTTAATATACATTCTTATCAAGAGAAAAAATATGCAGGCATGACCATTCCTATATTACATGGTTTGGATACAAAACCTAATCTAGGTGGAATAGCTCGTTCTACATCATGGGTCACCATACCGAGTGCGAAAAAAGCAATAGAGCTACTTTGGGATGCTTTTGGTTTTGCCCGTGAAAAATGGAAAAAACAAGCAGATTCGATAACGCATATTGATGAAAAGAATAATTTCTTAAAGAAAGTAGACTGCTTATTTATAACTCTTCCCCATATGAGAGGTCATCGACCCAATGCTAGTAGACAATCAATGTCTCATTCTCTTAATAACTTCGTAAAGTTACTTGGTTATCGAGCAACAGAAAATGATGTCCGAGAGTTTGATTTGCTCAATCCCACAAGAAAGGGTGAGCTAAAAGTTGGAGAAACTTTAAAAGTACATCCTCACGCATTTCGTCGGACGTTTGCTGTCTATTTGGTTAGGAATAAATTAGCATCATTACTTGATGTTAAGTATCAGTTTAAACATATGAATATTACTATGACGTCTTGGTATGCAAATCAAGCAAATATTGCGTCGTATGTTGATATGATGATTGATACAGATCTACAAAATGAAATCGCTGGAGAGAATCAAGAGCATATGACAGAGGTCTTCTATCACATATATAATGACGCAGAAATATTGTCTGGTCATGAGGGTAAGAGAATTAAAAGCCTTCGAGAGCAGGGTGATACGCGTTTTTATTTAGATAGAAATGAGATTCGTAAACAATTACAGGATGGTCAACTTTCTATTGTTGAGCACCCCGCAGGGTATTGTACTAATCCAAATTGTGATAGAATTTGTGACATGACTACATGTAAGTACAAAGTTGTGACAACAGATAAAGCAAAATCACTTCTCGATATTAGAGAAAAGTTAATTAAAAAGTTCAGTGATATTGAATCTCTTGGGTTAGACATGCCTAATGTTACATCTAAACTGTTTTATGAAATAAAATCTATTGAGCAAGTTTTATCAGAGCATGATCTTGGATATGTTCCTTTTGATAAAAGGATATTCATTAATGAATAATTATAAAAATATTGATGATAGAGCATTGCTCACACTTGAAAGGCTTGAGCAAGCTTTGAATAGGCTAGTAAATGGAGTTCCTGAGCGTACCCCAAATGATGGGAGATTGAGTCTTAGCCGTATAAACAAAGAGGCTGGGCTTAGTTCTGGTGGTATTTATTATTATAAAGACTTTGTTGTAAAAGCAAAGGATATTATAGATAGACAAAAATTTGAAAGTGCAACAGATCTTGTAGCTTCTGGTAAAGCTTCGGTAGACAAAATACGCGCACAAAGAGATAAGGAACGCGAGTTAAAGGAGCGCTATAAGGTGCAAAGAGACGATATCAAAGCCTTTTGCGATAAGATTATTGCTAAAAATGCCCAGTTAGAATTCTCTTTGTTCGAAGCATTCGATAAGATCAAAGATCTGGAAAGGGAAGTATCAGCACTCAAGATTGTTGATATAAGCAGCAGGAGAAGTCAGTGATTTTGTACATAGCTGAAAAGCCGAGTGTTGGCAGGGCAGTTGCTGATGTTATGCCTAAACCGCATCAAAAGGGTGACGGGTTTATTAAAACCGCCAACGGTGATGTGGTAACTTGGTGTATTGGCCATTTACTCGAACAGGCTGAGCCTGATGCCTATAACCCTGATTTTAAAAAGTGGCGCAGGGAGCACCTACCTATTGTGCCAGTGGAGTGGAAACACTCAGTAAAGCCCGCCACACAAAAGCAATTTAACGTTATAAAAAAACTAATTAACGAAGCTGATGTGCTGGTCAATATGGGCGATCCCGATAGAGTCGGGCAAATTCTGGTTGATGAGATTATCAATTATTGCGGTGTACCAAAAGAGAAGCGTGAAGCAGCCAAGCGCTGTTTGATTAACGATATGAACGCCGATGCTATCCAACGTGCGCTAAATGACCTACGCCGTAATATCGATTTTATCCCTCTGGCTACTTCAGCATTAGCGCGTGCACGAGCTGACTGGCTCTATGGCATCAATATGACTCGTTTATGTACCTTACGGGGGCAGTCATCGGGTTATAACGGTGTGCTGTCTGTAGGGCGAGTACAGACGCCAGTATTAGGTTTGGTCGTTAATCGGGATTTAGAAATCGAGACTTTTGTCTCAAAACCCTTCTATGACGTGTTTATCGATCTTAAAACCGATAAAGACCAAATTTATACGGCAAAATGGAAACCGAGTGCCGCCTGTGAACCGTATATGGATGAAGAGGGGCGATTGGTGTTGAAAAAATTGGCTGAAACCGTATTGAATAAAGTAACAGGCCAGCCAGCAACTGTGGTTGCGGTAACTGAAGAACGGGCGAAACAAGCCCCGCCATTACCCTATAATTTGTCAGCACTGCAAATCGATGCTTCCAGACGTTTTAATCTCAATGCCCAAAAGACGCTCGATGTGTGCCAGCAGCTGTATGAGAAACATAAGCTGATTACCTATCCTCGTTCAGATTGCCGTTATCTGCCCAGCGGACACTTTGGCGATACACATAGAGTCACTCAAGCGATCCCTAAAACTATCCCTGGACTGGCGACAGCTGTTGAAATTGCCGATTTGTCAGTCAAATCTAAGGCGTGGAATGATGATAAAGTGAGTGCGCACCATGCCATTATCCCGACCAGTCGTGGCGTTGATTCGAGCCGTCTGTCGCTTGATGAGCAGAACATCTATGAACTGGTCGCCAGACAGTATTTGATGCAGTTTTATCCACCTTTTCAATATCAGGAAAAGCAGATCGATACAGAAGTGCACGGCGGCTTATTTATCAGCAGGCAAAAAGAAGTTGTGGATAAAGGCTGGAAGGCACTATTACCGGAGCGGAAATCAACATCTGAAGATCCAGAGTTCTCAGCTGTAAGATTGCCAGAGGTCATCAAAGGGGAGGAGGTACTCTGTGTGGATGGCAAGCTGGATGAAAAAAACACCTCACCGCCACGTCACTTTACCGATGCCACTTTGCTATCAGCCATGACGGGCATAGCCAGATACGTCACCGATAGAGCGATTAAAAAGGTGCTCAGAGAGACAGATGGCTTGGGAACAGAAGCGACCCGAGCCGGTATCATTGAATTACTATTTAAGCGTGACTATTTGACCAAAAAAGGCAAAGAAATTCATGCTACTGATATTGGCCGTAGGTTGATACTATCTCTTCCAGAAGCTATGACAAAGCCTGATATGACAGCACATTGGGAATCTCAGCTAGAGGCTATTTCTGAGAAAAAAATCAAGTATAGCCAGTTTATGCAACCGTTGGTTGATGGGCTACATGTATTTATTCATCAGGTAGATAATATCCGTTTTGAAGGGTTGAGAGGTTTAGGAAAGGCTCCCTATAAAAAGCCTTCAGCGAAAAAGTCAGTTAAACGGTAGAGTAAAGACTGATATTAGTAGCGAGGTTGTTACGACTTCATGTAGCAAAGAAGGTTGCCAACTGTTTGGCACCCCTCTTGATCTACAGAGCTAACAGTTGGTTAATTGCTCGTAGCTTGCCATTCAACTGGTTAAACTTTTCTGCGGTCTCTTGTTGTAACCTCATTATTGAAAGCTTCTTATTCGGAATTTTTTCCAAGAATTCTTGATAGGCTTCTTGCTCGTAGTGGATCTGCATGAGTTCTTTTTCTAAACCTTGTTTTTCAGAAGTGAGCAATTGAGCCGCATCATAAGCCACATTAACTGGTAGATGACTCATTACCTCCAATGAAAATTGGTAACTAATGTTTTTAACGTTCCCACTAGCCTGTACAAGATCTTGGTGCTTAAGCTGATAGATACCACGATCAATCAGCCCCACAGCCTGTTTCTTAGAAAGCTGAAATTCAATAATTGCAATATTAATCAAGTCATTACGTAATATTTTATGATTGGTTAGCTGGTTTAAAATGTGAAGAAATTTTTTGCTGCTGCTGAACAAGATCCCTTGGTTCATATAAATCATAACTCATAGGTCTAAAACTTAGGATTGCTAAGTATACAGGAGTGAGAGAAACTTAGACAATCTATACATTCGAGACGCCAGATGATGAAAAAATTTTGCAGAATAATCCCTTCCCCGAACGACTCAAGCAGGCCAGAAAAAAAGCCGGTTGGTCCCAAAAGGATCTGGGGATCAAAGCCGGTATGGATGAGGGCTCGGCAAGCGGACGTATGAATCATTATGAAAAGGGGCGGCATATCCCTGATATGGATATGCTCAAGAAGCTTGCGAGTGAACTTGGCGTCCCGTTGAGTTACTTTTTTTGTGAAGATGAATTGAGTGCAGAACTTGTTTGTCTGTTTAATAATCTAGATGAACAGTCAAAGCTAAATCTGATTAGTAAACTACGTGAAACTATATAATTTCAGGAGAATTAATCAGGAACTACCATTCAGAGAACCACTTCAGAACAGCTAAATCGACTAGAAGTAATTTGGGAAAACTAAGTTTGTAGCATAATTGTGGGGCACAGGAATGTTATTAGAAGAAATAAAAGCTAGGTTGCTATCTGCAAATCGAACGGCGATAGATCTGCTTACTCAAGTTACTGACTTGTATTAGGGGTCCGCTTGGAAAACGGAAATTATCCCACGCTAAGACTGTTTTTTGTACAAAACGGTATCGACTGTACGTAATGAGCGGTATTTTCCGGATCCCAGCTTAAGATTATTACGCCAGACGTAATCTCCACTCAGATTGATATGTTCCCAGCCCAGGGGAGAAAGATGAGAGACCAGTTGCTCATTTATCGGGATACCCTTTCGTTTTAGTGACTCAATAGCTCTTTCTATATATACCGTGTTCCACAACGTGATCGCTGCTGTCAGTAATGTCAGCCCGCTGGCGCGATAACTCTGATTCTCCAGCCCACGATCCCTTATTTCACCCAGACGGTGCAAAAAGACCGCTCGCGCAAGGGCATTACGGGCCTCACCCTTATTCAGCCCCGCCTGCACGCGTCGGCGCAGACCGGGATCACGGAACCAGTCCAGCATAAATAGTGTCCGTTCGATGCGGCCAATCTCTCTCAGCGCTTTGGCAAGTCCATTCTGTTTTGGGTAACTGGCTAACTTTTTCATCATCAGTGATGCGGTGACTGTCCCCTGCTTAATCGAGGTTGCCAGGCGCAATACCTCATCCCAGTGCGACTCAATGTCTTTGATATTCAGGCAGGTTGTTGATATGACAGACTGAAGCCCCGGATAGCGCTCGGCCTTTCCATGAATAAACAGCCGCTTGTCATGAAGATCACGGATCCTTGGCGCAAAAGCGAATCCCAGCAGGTGCATCAGGGCGAAAACATGTTCAGTGAAGCCTGCGGTATCGGTGTAATGCTCGGTAATTTCCAGATTGCTTTCATGGTACAGCAGGCCATCAAGCACGTGGGTTGAGTCGCGCACCCGGCTGATCACTTTGGCGTAGAACGGGCTGTATTGGTCTGAGATATGCGTATAAATCTGCACGCCCGGCTCCTGACCATATTTAAGATTGACCTGACCGGCATAACGTCCGTGACTGCCTACCCGAAAGTTCTGCCCGTCTGACGACGATGTTGTCCCGTCGCCCCAGAATGCGGCCAGAGGCCGCTCTTTCTGCGCGTTGACCAGCTCGGCCAGTGCCGCTGAATAAGTTTCATCCCTGATGTACCATGCCTGAATACCTTCGAGTGACGATCTTGTGGCCCCAGGGCAGGATTCCGCCATTTTTGTCAGCCCAAGGTTGATGCCGTCAGCCAGAATGGTGGTCAGCAACAGTCTTCCGTCTTTTGGTCTGACGTTATTATTTTTGAGGTGCGCGAAGTGACGCGTAAATCCCGTCCAGCTATCAACTTCTTCCAGTATCTCCGTAATTTTCGGATGGGGAAGCATGCCATAGACCAAATCTGCAAAGGGCGAAACACCTGAAGGAACGCTGTTCTCCAGTGGAGTGATTTTTACGCCTTTATCTGAGATATCTACATCGGGCAAATCACCGGCAAGCGCCATCGCGTTAACTTCTTCCAGCCGAGATGCAAGAAGAGTCATACGGGCCTGAAGGTATGCCTGGCTATCGGTCTGAACGGCCAACTGTAACTGGTCATTATGTCGGGATTTCTCAAACTCAGCAGTTGGGATGAGATAATCATCAAAATTTTTGTAGCGGCGCGATCCTTTTACCCAGATATCACCGGAACGTAATGCACCCTTGAGTTCATTCAGTACGCAAAACTCGTAGTACTTGCGGTCGATGCCTGAAGGCGTGAGCACCAGTTTTCGCCAGCTTTCAGGGATAAACCCTGTTGGCGCTGATGGCGGCACTTTACGAAGTTGTTTACGGTACATTTCCGTTATGGTGTCCAGCGCATCGCTGAGCGCCTGCGCCGCAGGTGTCGCCATGAACTGCAATGCTGACAGCATACGCGGGGCATATTTACGCAACGTACTGTATTTTTCGGTGATCAGATGAAGCGCGTCGAAATTGCCCTTACGGGAAAGAAACCGCGTTTCTTCCACGCTGTTGATGAATTCCTGCCAGGGAAGGACATCTTCTATTGCAGTCCAGGGATCTTCCCCGGATTCTCTGGCGTTAAGTAACGCCTGCCCGACGGTAACGTACTGCTTCAGCTTGCTCTGAATAAGCTTTCCCGTTTGCTGGAGCCGTTCGGCCTGCGTGCGTTTCGCCCTGCTGAACAGACTACCCAGGATACGCTCGTGCAGATCAATCACTTCGTCAGTCAGGGTGGCCCTGGCCTCTGTTATTATACAAACCAGCGTAGCGTAACGTCTGACATCGGTGAATTTTGCCAGGTCCCTGCTGCTCATTTTCCGGCCCTCACGCGCCAGTTTAAGCAACCTGTTCTGGTGAACGGAAAGTGCAATACCATCAGGCAACCCCAGCGCAGCGATGGAATTAAGCCGGTCGATATGTTGCAGCACATTTTTACCGTTTATTTTACCCGGAGGCTGTAGCAGCCATGCCAGACGGGAAGGTTGTTCACCCTCTGATATGAGCAGGCTGTCGAGTGCTGATTTATGCTGCTTTTCCAGTTGCGCGGTAAGTGTCGAAAATACCGATCTGTTAGCGAGCGTGACGACTTCGGCAAGCGTCCGTTCGATCACTTCAACAGAAGGGAAAATAACATTATTGTTATGTAGCCAGCTGAGCATTTCTTCCGCCAGCATAAATCCTTTGTCAGTTCGCATGGCATAGGGGTGCAGATGACGGATACAGTCTTTTTGCATTGACCGGCTGAACGGGGATAGTTCCAGGTAGCGATAAAGTTCGGTCAGATGTTCCCAGCGGGTTTGCTCTCTGGATGCATATTCCGGCCATAAATCAGGCTGAAGTTTCAGTCGGGAAGCAACCCTGGATACAACGCCATTGTGAGGAGCACTGCTTTTGTCCGGAATAAATCCAGGTCCACGCAGATAACAGAGTAATACAGCAAAGCCCAGGCGATTCGCTGGCCTTCGGTGCTTATTAATGAGCGCAATATCCGGTTCGTTCAGAAAACACATTCGGGTCAGAATAATTTCATCATCTGGTATAACCAGTAAGCGTTCCTGCTCTTCGCTGCTCAGTATCTGTCGCCGTGGCATAAATGCCTCCCTCGCGTATAGTTTTCATCTGTTATTTGTTCGCTGTGACCGAAACCGGTCGGTTTCGTACACCACTTACAGCACATGTCCGAAACTTAGTGAAATTAATTTCGGACACACGTTATAATTCGGACATCCATTTCGTACGGAAAGTTTCCCATGTCACGTGTTTTTGCCTACTGCAGGGTCTCAACTCTGGAACAGACCACAGAAAACCAGCGTCGTGAAATTGAAGCGGCGGGTTTTGCCATCAGATCCCAACGACTTATTGAGGAGCATATCAGTGGCTCGGTTGCTGCCAGCGAACGCCCCGGATTTATCCGGTTGCTAGATCGCATGGAAAATGGGGATGTACTGATTGTCACCAAACTTGACCGTCTGGGTCGTAATGCGATGGATATCCGAAAAACAGTAGAGCAACTGGCGGCTTTAGATATTCGCGTTCATTGTCTCGCACTCGGAGGCGTTGACTTGACCAGTCCGGCCGGAAAAATGACTATGCAGGTAATTTCTGCTGTAGCGGAGTTTGAGCGGGATTTGCTGCTTGAGCGAACGTATTCAGGTATTGCGAGGGCAAAAGCGGCTGGAAAACGCTTCGGTCGCCCCCCCATCCTGAGCGAGGAACAAAAGCAAACAGTGACAGAGCGCCTAAATGCTGGCATCAGTATCAGTGCTATTGCCCGGGAATTTAATACCACCCGCCAGACTATCCTTCGGGTAAAGGCTGGATTGCTGCAAGAGTGAGCGGCTGGGAAGATTATAAAAAAAATCAAATGGTTATTATGAAATAAAACAGCCTGCTGGGTTCTTTTCCCCCTATCTTTTATAAAAGAGTAGACAAAAGAGGTTCGCGATATTAATCTACCAACTAGATGGTTGGTACTGATTACACCAGCTATACCTTTTATCAAGAAATTACAGGAGCCATTATGTCTACTACCGTTAAACCTTCTGCAGACGCAGCTGCGATCCACAATACCCGTGAAGCAGTTCGCAGCCAGCCTGGCCTGGGTAACCTGACTTTCCAGATGAAAGCCCGTTCCAGCGGCGGATTAACCGTTCGCACAGAGACCGGCGCCACAATCCAGAACGGCGTTATCGATACCAGCCGTGTGGGGAAATTTTCTAATATCGGTGATGAACCCGCAGGTTTACTCGGCACCGATACCGGCATGAGCCCGACTGAATACATCATGCAGGCGCTGGCTGGCTGTTATACCGCCACCCTTACCATGATGGCTGCTGAAAAAGGGATCGACCTGGACGGTATCGAGCTGGATCTTAATTTCGATATCAACCTCAACGGCTTCCTTGGGCTGGACAGCAACGTGCGTAAAGGTGCGAAATCTATTCGCGTCGATGTTCACCTTACGAGCAAGACCGCCAGTCGCGAGGAGTTAGAAGCGCTGGTCAGCGAAATGCAAAAGAATTCGCCAATCCACGATACTCTGGCTAATCCGGTTGAAATGATTACACGCCTGGCGTGATGTCAGAGATGTAATGCTGCCATTCAGAATGCAGGATGGCAGTGACGTTCAGCTCTGCACGATACTGAGTCAGTGATACAACTTGCTACGGAAAAATAGCAACAATATAATCTATCAACTAGTAGATTATATGGAGTAATTATGACAACCATGACACGGGAACGGCTGCTCAGCGAAGCAGAACACCTGATGCGCGAAAAAGGGTATTCAGCATTCAGCTATGCTGATTTATCAAAAATAGTGGGTATCACCAAGGCCAGTATTCATCACCATTTCCCGACCAAAGATATTCTGGGTGAGCAGGTGGTAATACAGGCGTTCTCTGATACACAACGCGTATTTGAGCAGATAGAGGCGACTGAGAAAAGCGCGGAGAGAAGAATTGCGGCTTACATCGATATCTTCGCGCAAAGCCATAAAGCTTCGCTACTGCCACTGTGTTGTGCGTTGTCAGCAGAGACCGCCAATCTGCCTCAGGCAATTACTGTACAGACATCACTTTATTTCGATATGCAAATCGAGTGGCTCACAAAAGTCGTCAGGGCGGGCATGGAGTCAGGTGAGTTTTCATCCCATGCCGAACCATCAGATATTGCTTTGATGATCATTAATGTCTGTGAAGGCTCAAGCGTAGTGGCGCATGCAACGGCCAGACCCGAAGTCTTCGCCAACAGCCTTAAGTATATAAAACTGCTTCTTAATACCCCTCATTCAGGAGAATGACACTATGCTGGACTGGAACAACTATCGCTCAGAGTTAATGCAACGTTTAGGCGAGTTGGGCAAACTGACCCCCGAGACCATGAAAGGCGTGGTTGCCCTGGGCAACGCAGGTAACAAAACTGACCTTTTGGGCGCAAAAGTGCGTGAACTCATTGCCCTGGCGTGCGCAGTCACAACCCGCTGCGACGGCTGTATTGCTTTTCACGCCGACGCCGCTGTGAAAGCCGGTGCAACCGACGCTGAAATTGCTGAAGCGCTGGGCGTGGCGATTAACCTCAACGCTGGCGCGGCGGTCATTTATTCAGCCCGCACTCTGGATGCCGTCGGTCAGGCACGCGGTTAAGCATTAATAAATTCCACGTTAAAAGGGCATTACTGCCCTTTTTTTATGTCCGCAATAGCCTGAGCATATACCGATGCAGGTTTCACACCCGGTATGCGTTTAACTAATTGCCCTTCATGAAATATCAGCACAGACGGCAGCCCCCAGATCTCGTATTTGGTTGTCAGCACCGGCGCCTGATCTACATTGACTTTCCCCACCTGAATATCTCTATCGAGCCGGTCTGCAAACTGACTGAACATTTCTTCGCTGGCCTGACAGGGCGGACACCAGGGTGCAGAGAAACGTACCACCGATATTCCTTTGTACTGCTCTATCTGGCGGAAATTATCTTCGTTATAAGCTGTTAATGTACGCATGGTGATGACCTCGCAAAATGAGTGACAATTCAGAAATGGCTGCGTTATGACAAAAAAATACGACACACCCATTGACCTACCTACTAGATGGTTGATATATTGCCACCCATCAGATGTTTATGCAACTTCAGTGCGCGACGTCCAGTCGATGATACTGCCGGGCTGTGCAAATCCCTGCCGGGATACTCCTTTTTGTTTTTTGTGAGGTATACGATGAGTAAGCTTTTCACCCCCTACAATCTGTCTGGCCTGGCGTTAAAAAACCGTGTAGTCATGGCACCGATGACCCGCACCCGCACCATGAATGACGTGCCGGATGAGGTCGTGGCTTTGTACTATGCACAGCGTGCTTCTGCTGGCCTGCTCATCACCGAAGGGATGCCGGTTTCAGAAGAAGGCCGGGGTTACCTTTATACCCCTGGTATCTACAACGACGAACACGTCCAGGGCTGGCGTAAGGTGACACAAGCGGTTCACGCCAAAGGTGGCCGTATTTTCGCGCAGCTCTGGCACGTCGGCCGTATGTCTCACGTCTCTCTTCAGCCAGGCCACATAGCGCCGGTTTCAGCGGGCACCGTTCAGGCGGTCAATACCACCGTTTTTGCGCTGACCGAATCCGGAGAACCGGGCCCGGTTGTACCAAGCCAGCCACGCGCGCTGGAAACGCATGAAGTTAAACGCATCACTGCAGACTTCGTGCACTCCGCACGCCTGGCGATGGAAGCCGGCTTTGACGGCGTGGAAATCATGGCGGCAAACGGATTCATCTTTGACCAGTTCCTCAGTAGCGAACTGAACACCCGCACCGACGAATACGGCGGCTCGGTGGAAAATCGTCAGCGTTTCCTGCTGGAGACCATTGACGCCGTGGCGGAAGCCGTGGGTAACAGCCACGTTGCCGTGCGCCTGTCACCGTTCGGCCGCATTTATGACCTCGCGCCGTATGAAGGTGAAGAGCAAACCTGGTCAGCCATCACCGACGCGCTCGGTCAGCGGGAACTGGCCTACGTACACCTTTACTATCAGCCGGTGTACACCAAAGCGCCACTTCCGGAAGGCTTCCGCCGCCGTTTTCGCAACACGTTTAAAGGCACCATCATCGCTGCCGGCGGTTTTACCCGTGATATCGCAGAGCAGGCTCTGGAAGATGATGAGCTGGATCTGGTGGCATTTGGTGTGCCCTACATCGCTAACCCGGATCTGGTTGAAAGAATGCAAAACGGCTGGCCACTGGCAGAAAGTGACCGCGCCACCTACTACGGCGTCAGTGGTTCCCCGGAAAAAGGCTATACCGATTACCCGGTCTGGCAGGCGCAATAAATCCCATACGGTCGCGGTTCTCTGATAAGTGAGATCCGACCGCCCAACGTCTTTGAGGAATCATTATGCAAACGCTGAAACCCACCCTTACCATCGATATCTGGTCAGATTTGGTCTGCCCGTGGTGCTGGATTGCTAAAAAAAGATTTGAACAGGGTCTGAATCGCTTTGAATTTCGCGACCAGGTGGTGATCCGCCATCACAGCTACCGTCTGGCCGGTGGTACTCCCGCGATGCCTTTTAAGGATGCCATCGTTAAAAAGCTGGGCAGTCAGCATTCAGCGGAGCTGATGATGAATCAGGTGGGCACCGCCGGTAAATCTGAAGGTCTGATCTACAACTTCGACGGCATGATGTTTGGTGATACAGAAGATGCACACACCCTGCTGGTTGCCGCGCGTAAGGCCGGAATTGCGGACGCGGTGGAAGAACGTTTTTATCATGGCAGTATCACCGAAGGTCGCTCTCTCTTTGACCGTCAGCAGCTCGTTGCCATGGCCGTAGAAGCCGGTATGCCGAAAGCTGACGCTGAAGCCGCCCTGGAAAATGACGATTTTCGCGCCACCGTTTCCGACGATGAAGCCCACGCACAGTCTATTGGCCTCAGCGGCGTTCCGGTTTTTGTGATGAACGAAAAATATGCCATCAGCGGGGCTCAGGCAGCAGATAACTTTTTGAATGCCCTGCGTCAGGTCTGGGATGAACAGCAAACCGAATTTTCAGCCACTGCGGGTCAGACCTGCGGAACGGATGGCTGCAGTATTTAATCCGTCAACCGCCGGCAGTTTCACGCTGCCGGCAACGTCTTACCCACCAGTAATGGAGTCAGAAAATGAACACTTTTTTCAAAGGTAAAAAACTGCTCGTCGTCGGCGGTACCAGCGGCATGGGCCTGGCCGTGGCACGCATGGTACTGGAAGCGGGCGGCAGTGTCGTGCTGACCGGGAATAAAAAAGACAAAGCCGAAGCGGTGCAAAAAGAACTGAGCCCTCTGGGACCGGTTGCGGTCATCGCGGCGAACCTGATGACCGAAGAAGGTATGGAAACTATCCGTCAGGAAATTAATGCTCACCATCGCGATATCAGCCTGATGGTGAATGCCGCCGGTATCTTCATGCCCAAAGGATTTACCGAGCACAGCTTTGCCGATTATGACATGTATCTTTCGCTGAACCGAGCCACGTTCTTTATTACACAGGATGTCGTGAAGAACATGCTCGCCGCGAAGCTCGAAGGGTCTATCGTCAACGTCGGTTCGATTGGTGCTCAGGCTGCACTGGGTGACTCGCCGGCCTCGGCCTATTCAATGGCAAAAGCGGGTCTGCATGCCCTGACGCGTAATCTGGCGATTGAGCTGGCCAGCGCGGGTATTCGTGTCAACGCGGTGTCTCCCGGGATTGTTCATACGCCGATATACGAAGGCTTCATGGACAAAGCGGATATCGCAGATGCTATGAAGTCGCTGAACGATTTCCACCCGCTGGGACGCGTCGGAACTGCCGAAGATGTGGCAAACACTATTCTCTTCCTGTTGTCTGACAAAACCTCATGGGTGACGGGCGCTATCTGGGATGTCGATGCGGGCATCATGGCGGTCAGACGATAACCCCGTGACGCTGGCATAAGCCGCCCCTTAAGGGCGGCATTTTTTTGTCGCCAGACATGTCATCAGCAGGCTTCACTAAGAATATTCACGACCTGTTCATCCGTGCCTTTTGTGTTCCCGGCACAGGGTGTTATGCCGGGTTCTGACGACATCCTGACAGGACAAAACGGCCAGAGAGAAAGGGGTTATACACGATGAGGATCCGGTATCCGCAGTACCTGTGAAATTCTTTTCATCCCTGCTGTCAGCATACTCCGTGGGCAGGCCAGATTTAACCGGATATATCCGTCCCCATTGTCGACAAACAGCAAGCCCCCTTCAAGAAGGACCCCTGACTCCCGGGCAAAATACAGCGATAAATCCTCACCTGCGGTGTCGGGCAGGTAGCGGCTAATATCTATCCAGGCCAGATATGTCCCTTCGGGGATCGAGAACCTGGTTTCGGGTAAATAGTTTTTGAGATAGTCGTGCAGGTACTGGAAATTGCCGTCAATATATTCCCTCAGATGGACAAGCCAGTCATCACATTCACTCCACGCCGCTTTGTTTGCTGCCAGGCTCAGTGGAGAGATGAACTCGTCGTGTCTGAGACGCCACTCGCTTCTGACACCGGGATCCGGAATAATAATATTTGCCAACAAATTCCCGGCCAGATTGAATGTTTTACTCGAGGACATGCAGGTAATAATGCGTGTAGAATCAGGGAAAAGAGAGGCGGCCGGTGTATGACCGATACCGCTTCGGGACAGGTCGCAGTGAATTTCGTCAGATATCACCCAGATGTCATTGGCCAGGCAAATTTCAATAATCCGCTTAAGTTCATCAGGCCGCCAGACTCGTCCGGTCGGGTTATGCGGATTACACAGGAAAAGAATTTTCACACGTAAATCGGCCTGACTGGCTTTGCGTGCAAAGTCTTCCCAGTCAGGTTCCCAGCCGCCTGCTGATTTTTTTAACGCCGAGTACACCACGCGACGCTGACTGTATTCACCCGCCTTTTTAAACGGGCCATATGAAGGCGTCATAATAAGAATACTGTCATCCATGTCGGTCAGAAGCGGGACGAGACGGTTCAGCGCGGGAATAATGCCCGGAGACAGCACAATGTCTTCCGTTTTGAAACGGTGACCATATTGTCGCTCACACCAGCTGCCAAAGATCTCATAGTATTCTTCGTCGTAGATTTTAGTGTAGCCGAGTATTTTTCTATCCAGACGGTCTCTGATGGCCTGAAGAATCGGCTCTGGTGTGGCAAAAGCCATGTCAGCAACCCAGAGGTTGATTAGCCCTTCTGCCGGATACCGCATTGCAAATTCGGACTGTCCCGAAAACAGGTATTCCCGCCAGCCGTCCACGGTGAGACTGTCTGTTTTCTCTCTGCTTACGTACTCATCAAAATCATATTTCATTTCATAAACCTGCCTTAGGTGTAGTCAGAAACGTCGACCTCAGTATTACTGTCAGTCTGATGCCGGAGCGGGAAAACTGGCTCGTGTGATTAACATAAGAGAATCATCACAACTGCATGAATTAATTGCGTTATTAAGGTTCTCTCGCCTTTGTCATCGACTGACGGGGGGATTTCTCGCGTGTCACCATCACAATGCCAGTCAGCACCGCCAGGGCAGAAAATATCGTTCTGACCGTCAGTGATTCATCCAGGAATACCACACCCCCTAGCATTGCCAGACAGGGAACGCTGAGCTGAAGGGTACTGGCGGTGATAGAGCCGAGAGAGGGTAAAAGGGTATACCACAATACATATGCACCGGCTGAGGCGGCGGCACCGGACAGCAATGACAAAGCAATGCCCGCAGCATCATAGTGACCCTGCTTCATAAACAGCAACGAAAGAGCGAGAGCCATCGGCGTGGCGAGTACAAAATTTGCCGCCGTTGAAGCCCCGGCCGCCTGGCCCGCCCTCCCCCTGACGGAATAGGCGGCCCAGGCTAATCCGGCAACGATCATCATAAGTGCACTGTAAAGCGGCGGTGCCTTCGCCCCGGGTAACAGCAGGGCAGCAATTCCTGCCAGAGCAATAACTAAACCGCAAGCCCGCATAACGGAGAGTGATTCCCCTTTAAATAATCCGTGGATCACCATCGCAAACTGTACGGCACCAAAAAGTAACAGCGCACCTGCCCCGGTATCGAGATGGATATAGGCGACAGAGAAGAGCACTGCGTACACCATGAGGTAAAATCCGCTCAGCGGACGCCACAGCGATAATGTAGTTTTTGCGTGATAAAACAAGAAAGGTGACAGGACGAGTGCACCACTGGCCAGCCTGAGGCTGCTGAATGAAAGGGGATCAATGTGGCCTCCCTGCAGGGCCAGACGGCACAGAATAGAGTTTGCAGCAAATGCCAGCATTGCCAGGGATATTTTAAGAATGAGCGCGCAATTGGCCATTCAGTGAGACCTCATAAAATTCTTGTAAACTACCATCTAGTTGGTAGCATAGCGTAAGTGATCACCGAACAGGAAGCAATAATCAGCTTTCAAACTGGAAGGTGAGGACAGGCATTCGGAATGAATTCTGTTTCACATCCCCAGTAGAGGAAGGAAAACGCGTAATGCCAGATGCAGAGCAGAAGATTATTTTTCCCTGCGATCAAACATATGAAATCAGTTTAAGACCTGGAATATCCTATGAAAAAACTAAAATTTACGTTCAAAAATGCGGCTGGTGAAGAACTGGCCGGATTGCTTGAACTTCCTGAAAATCCTAAAGCGTTTGCGCTGTTAGCTCATTGTTTTACGTGTGGCAAAGACCTCAAAGGCGCGGCGCGTATTGCGCGGAAACTGACAGAGAATGCTATCGCCGTTCTCCGGTTTGATTTTACTGGTCTGGGAAACAGCGAAGGGGATTTTTCCAACACCAACTTCTCATCCAATATTTCGGACCTGCTTTGCGCGGTAGATTATCTCCGCCGACAGTACGAAGCGCCTTCTTTGCTCATCGGCCATAGCCTGGGGGGATCGGCCATTCTGTCTATTGCCGGCGAAGTTCCTGAGGCAAAGTCCGTTGTCACCATAGGATCACCCGGAGAACTGACACACGTAAAACGTCTTTTTAAGGATGATGTTGAAAACATTAACCAGCATGGAGCCTATCCCGTTGAGCTGGCCGGGCGGGTATTTACCTTAAAGAAACAGATGCTGGACAATATTCAGGAACACAAAATCGCTCATAAGGTGTTCGCCATGAACAAGCCTCTGCTTATTTTTCATGCGACTGAAGATGATACTGTGTTAATTGAGCAGGCCGAAAAAATATTCAAAGCAGCAAAGCATCCCAAGAGTTTCATTTCGTTGGGTAAGGCGGATCACCTTCTGACTCATACTCAGGATGCTGAATACGTTGCCGATATCATTATATCGTGGAGCGAATGTTACCTATAAACAGAGTAAATGCGTTCAAACTCGTAGCGCAGAGGGCGATTTTCTGCAGAGATCGGACGCTGTTTATGCTGGACTGATTTTGCGATAAAGGCTTAGGCCGATGCATACAGGTGGGGCTGAATAAGGGTGAGGCCCTTGGGCGAGCATCCTTCATGCACCGGCTGAATGAAATCAGGGATCTGGGGGTGAGAGGATCAGCGTTACCACGCCACCGGCGCTGACACTACATACGGCGGCGATAACACTCTGGAATACGGTTTATATAGAAAGAACCATTGAGCCGCTTAAGCAAAAAGGAGTCCCTGTTAATGAACTGCTGGTCTCTCATCCTTCTCCACTGCTGTACAAAATATAGTCTTAGCGTGGGATGATTTCCGTTTTCCAAGCGGACCCCTATTACCAAGAGCAACGTTCCGAGAAGCTCGTTTTAGCTGAAGCACTATCTGAGCTGCACAATTCCGGAGATATTGATTTCGTCAAAATAGTGAAAGAAATTGATAAAAGCTCCTGCAAAAATTTTTTTACGATTCTGCACATATTTGAAATCACATTACCTTTACTTAAGTCAAAAGTTGAAGATGTCATAAGTTGTTTGGTTCACCTGACACAAAAGAATTTTGCTGGCAGATTGTATGGGGCCTTTCAGCATTTCTGTCAGGTGGATGCTCAACGTTCAAAAGTAAGCGTTGAATTAATCCTTACCCAAAATGAACTTGACTTATACGCACCTTTTCTATCTTGCTCGATTCTTGCTTATGATTCAAATCGTATGCATGAAGCTATCCAAACTATAGAAAAGCTGATTATTCATAGCAATAGCGCTGTTAGAAACCAAGCCTATCTTGCTTTGGGTAGAATTAAAGTCGATGAAACTCATGCTGGTTTCATCTGGGAACTACTTGTCGGTAGTGTCGCGAGAGAGAGTGATACTACATGTCGGTAATGATTCCAATTTATTGATAGTGATTTATTGTCATGTAGTACCCGATGACTTTGTCATGCAGTTCAACTGACT